>JAHEDN010000338.1 GCA_024641225.1 Burkholderiales bacterium
CATCGGCACTGCGCTGATGGTGCAGTTCTTCGCGCTGAACCTGGCCTGGCTGGCGCCGTTGCTGATCGTCGCCGGCGTCGTGACCTACCTGTCGCGTCGCAAGGAGGTCACCGGCCAGACCGGAAAGATCGCGCTCGGACTGGGCGTGATGATCCTCGCGCTGCAACTGATCATGCAAGCCACCGCACCGGTGACGCAGGCGATTGGCGTTCAGGTCCTGTTCGGCCAGTTGACCGGCGATTCGCTGCTCGACGTACTGGTGGGCACGCTGGCCGCGGTCATCAGCTATTCGGGACTGGCCGTGGTGCTGCTGACCGCCACGCTGTCGGCCTCGAAGGTGATCACCGTCGACGTGGCGCTGGCCGTCGTGCTGGGCGCGAACCTGGGCAGCGGGCTACTCGCTGTTCTGACGACGCTGAGGGCAGAGCCGCTGGTGCGCCGGGTGCCACTGGGCAATCTGCTTTTCAAGCTGATCGGCGTAGCGATCGCCTTGCCGCTGCTCGCCTACCTGCCCGCTTGGCTGGCCTGGCTCGGCGATGACCCGAAGGCGATGGTGGTCAACTTCCATCTGGCCTTCAACCTGACGCTGGCGCTGCTCTTCCTGCAGCTGACCGGAACTTTCGCGCGCGTCGTCGAACGCTGGCTGCCTGCACCGCCGACCGACATGTTGCCGGGCACGCCGCGTCATCTCGATGCCACCGCGCTTGGCACTCCCGCGCTGGCCATCGGCAACGCAGCGCGGGAGGCGATCCGCCTGGCCGATGCCGTGCAGGACATGCTGGTCGGCCTGCTGGCGACGCTGAAAAGCAACGACTTCGCGCTCGCCGAGCGGCTGCGCGCGCGAGACGACGAGATCGACCGTTTGTACACGGCCATCAAGCTGTACCTGACCCAGGTCAGCCGGGAGGAGCTCGAGGCCGTCGAGTCGAAACGCTGGGCCGACATCATGCAGTTCACGATCAACATGGAGCACGTCGGCGACATCATCGAGCGAATGCTGATCGACGTGGCGGAGAAGAAGATCCAGCGCGGCCTGTCGTTTTCCGAGGCCGGCATGGCCGAGATCGAGGAGTTGCATGCGCGGCTGCTCGGCAACCTGAAGCTCGCGGTGGCCGTGTTTCTCAACGGCGACCTCAAGAGCGCTCAGCAGCTGATCGACGAAAAGGTCGATTTCCGCGAACTCGAGATGCGCTATGCCGACAGCCACCTGCAGCGACTGTCCGGCAACACGCCGCAGTCGATCGAGACCAGCTCGCTTCACCTCGACCTGCTGTCCGATTTCAAGCGCGTCAATTCGCTGTTCTGCTCGGTCGCCTATCCGATCCTCGAGTCGGCTGGCGTGCTGTCAAAGACGCGGCTGCTTTCCGCGTCTGCGGGCAACGGCAGTGACGGCCGCCCCGCGCACGGCGCTCCGGCGCACTGAAGGCGGGCCGCTGAGCAGAGCCCCGGACGGGAGCTCACCAGTTCGCGACGAGCGAGACCCGCGCGGCTCGCGGCTGGGCGGGAAAGAGATAGGTGCCACCCCAGGACTGGGTCGGCGCCTCGCGCCAGTAGCGGCGGTCGGTTACGTTATCGATCCCGGCAAACAGGGTCATGGGCGTTCCCGACCACAGCCAGCGGTATCTGGCGACGACGTCCCACTGCCAGTACGAAGGCAACTCCACGGAATTGTCTGCGGTGACCGGCTTGCGATCGCTGTACGTGAGCAGGTTATTCAGCTCGAGGCCGGCAACCGCCGGCACCGTCCATGTCGCCGCCAGTGAAGCAGCAAACGGCGCCACGTTGGGCGTCCGCTTGCCGACCGCCGCCGGATCGATCGCCTGCGTGGTCCTTGCGTCGATCCAGGCCGCGCGCGCTTCGAACCTGAGCGCCCGACCGGCGATGAAAGCGCCGCTGGCCTCGAGGCCGCGGTGGCGCGACTCTCGGCCGCCCGCCACGCGCAACAGCCGACCGTCGGGCTGCGGAATGTCGTCGCCATACGGTTTGTCGATCGAGAACACTGCGAGCGCGAGCGCGTGGCCCTCGATCGAGACCTGCTTGAAGCCGACTTCGACCTGCCTGCTTTCCAGCGCCGGCAGCACCGCGCCGTAGTTCACGAACTGGTCGGGACGGCTCGGCACGGATTCGATCTCGACCCCGCGGCCGAGTGACGCGTAGCCGAACCCGCCCGCCCAGGGCTGCCAGCCCAGTGCGACCCACGGCGTAACGAAATCCTGGGCGAACCCGGTCGCCTCCGACCCGTCACTGCGCACGCTGGTCCGCTCCAGCCGCACCCAGCGAGCGCCAAGCCACAGCGATGCCGGACCGGCACGCAGCACGTCGGATGCCGAAAGCTCGCTGCTCGTCAGGTCTGACTGAGTGTTGAGCACAGTCTGGGTTGGATCATCCGGCAGCACGACCGGCGAGTAGATGTTGGTCGTGCCGACAAAGTTGTAGGCCTGCGCAGGCGGGAAGCGTTCCGTGTAGTGCGTGCGGCGGACGCCAAAGCGCAGTTCGTGCGTGACCGCGCCAGATGTGGCCGTGCCGGCGACGAAGGTGTCGAGCGTGCGCGTGCGGCGTTGCTCATCCTCGCTGCGGTAGTCGTAGACGTCGACGTCGCCGTTGCCGCACAGCCCCGGATAGACGTACTGCGGGCCCGTACTGCAGCCATCGGGGAAGGCCGTCCGGTCATTGGTCCGGATGCGTTGCGCGCCGGCCCGCAGTTCGAAGCGCCAGTCGCGCGCCAGCCGCTGCTGCCAGCGAATCGAACCGGTCGCCGCCCGACTTTCGAACGGAAGCGACCACGACTGCGAATTGAGGTTGAGCCGCGGCGAAATCGGTGCCGGTAGTGTCTCGGCAACGCCATCGCCGTTGGTGTCGAGCAGGCCGTAGCCCGGCACGCTGACCTGTCGCAGTGCGTTGTATTCGAATTCGGCGACCAGCGTGGTCGACGTGCCCAACCGCCAGTCGAAGTAACCGCTGGCAAACCCGCGCCGGCCGTCCGCGTCGTCCGGATACGGCCGTCGCTCGGAAGCGGCGACATTGATCCGGTAGCCGAACGCATTGCCGCTGCCGAAGCGGCCGCCAAAGTCGCCCTGCGCCAGCACGCTGCCTCGCTCGGAGACTTCCGCAAGAAGCATCTGCAGCGGCGCTTCGGTGGGACGCTTGATTCGGTAATTCACCAGGCCTCCGGGAGAGCCGCTACCGCCGAGCACGCCGGCTACGCCCTTGATGATCTCGATCGCCTCGAGATTTTCCATTGCCACTGGCGTGTGGTTCGAAACCGGCAGGCCGTCGCGCCGGTAGTTCAGCAGGCTATCGAGCCGGAAGCCGCGCACCTGCAGCGACTCGATGTAGCCGATCGTGTTGTAGGCATCGCTGGCCGACGGCTCCTCGCGGATCGCCTGCTTCAGGCTGTGCACGCCACGCTCGCGAATCTGCTCGGCGTCGATCACGCCAGCCGAGAGCGGCGTGTCCGACAACGGTGCGTCGCTAAGCGTGTTGAGGTCGGCGGGCCGCAGTCCAGCTGGCAGAGCCAGCGTCTCGACGACGACGCGCGGCATCGTCGTCGCGTCGGTCTGCGCGGAAGCCGTGCCGCAGGCGGCCAGCGCCAGCGCCGGCAAGACGCGGACAAGCGGGGGTCTTCGGCTGGACATCGCCTGCTGCTCCCGAACTCTGGCAGGGGCGCTGGCGACGGTCCGATGAGACGCTGTGGGAAGACCGTTGCTTACGCTTCCCTGCGCAAGAATTAACTTGGTCAGGTTCCAAGGGTCTTTCTCACCCGTTCGTGCCGGCAGTTCCTGCCGGACCGAACCACCGCGCCCTTACAGCGCAGCGGATTTATGCGGGACCCCTAGCGTTGGCGGAATTATAGGCTGCGCAGCGCTGCCGTTGCGGCCAGCAAGCGGTCCTCGCCGAGTCCACCGATGAGGGTAAATGGAAGTCCCGACTTCCCGAGCCGCTCCAGCAGCAGCGCGTGGAACG
>JAHEDN010000339.1 GCA_024641225.1 Burkholderiales bacterium
CGCCGCGTGGCTTGCCATCGACGTGATGCTTGTAGTCGGACTCGATGTCGAACGGGACAAAACCGTCGCCATCGCGCGTCCGTAGGTAGGCGTCGAACATCCGCTTCCATGCGCTCGCGTGCACGCTGGCGGTGTCGGTCAGCACGCCGTCCATGTCGAACAGCACCGCGTCGTAGCGCTCGCGGGTAATGACGGTGCCTCCAGATTCGCCCATGCGCGGTTGATGTTACCGCAGGCGCCCGCTAAGCTAGGCCGTGGCCGACACGACGCCCGACACGACGACCATCCACCGCGCACCCATCGACCGGCTGACGGCGTGGTATCAGCCGATTGTCGACCTCAACACCGCGGAGGTGCGCGGCTTCGAGGCCCTGATGCGCATCGTCGAGCCCGACGGCCGTGCGCATTCGGCAGGCCCCCTGATCGAGACGCTGCAGCAGGATGCCGATGCGCTGGTGGCCGTCGTCGAGCGCCTGATGGTGTGCATCCGCGAGGACGTGGTGCCGGTGTTCGAGCGCCAGGGCGACTTCTACGTCAGTATCAACATTCCGCCGTCGATCATCGGCTCCGGCCGGCTTCGCCCGATCGTCGAAGCGCTCGACCTCGCCCACTGGGGACGGCGCATCGTGGTCGAGCTGACCGAGCGCCAGGCGCTGTCCGACGAGGGCCGCGCGGCTGTCCGCGTCGCGCGCGAGGCGGGCATCGCGGTCGCAGTGGACGATTTCGGCACGGGACACAGCGGCCTCGCGCAGATCGTCGGCCTCGAGCTCGACATCCTGAAGATCGACCGCAGCCTGGTAACCCCTGCGCTCACCAGCCGGTCCGCGGCGCGCCTGCTGCGCGGCATCGTCGGTCTCGCCGAAAGCCTGCGCATGCGCACCGTCGCCGAGGGCGTCGAATCGATCGAGGAGGCGTTCTACCTGCGCGCGGTCGGCGTCGACTACGGCCAGGGTTACTTCTGGAGCAAGGCGGTGCCTGCGGCGCAGATGTCCGCGCTTCTGGACCGGGGATTCGCAGCCACCCTGGAGTGGCCCGCCGCGGACTGAGCGCCACCGCAAGCGACCTAGGCGGTCAGTCGAGCGCGAGAAGAAGTCACCCGCGGCTACTCCGGCTGGTTCTGCAGGCGCTTGATCCGATCAATCCGCTGTTCGATGGTGGCGTCGCTGCCGTCCTTCCATTGAAGCACCTGCAGCACCACCCCGGCCGCGTCGCGTGGTCGCAGGACCACCTCGCTGCGATTCGAGAAATCGTCGCGCAGCGGAATCTTGAATCCCTTGCCTTCCACCTCCTGGACGAACGCGGCGAGGTCGTCGACCTCGAGGCCCATGTGATGCAGGCCCTCGCCATGCTTGTCGATGTGCTGATTGATGAAGCCGTCGGGTTCCAACGACTGCACCAGAGAGAGCACGTTGTCGCCGATCTGCATGTACGCGACCTTCACCATGCCGGCCTTCTCGCGCAGCACCTCGGTGCGGATGTGCACCGCGTTCAGCAGCTTGACGTACTGCGCCGTCGCCTGATCGGCATCGCGCACCGCAATCGCCACGTGATCGATTCGCTTGATGCGGGCCATGCCGGCTCTCCCTCCGATACCGATCGAACGAGTGTAGCGCGCAAGAAACGGCGACGGGCGCCGAGCAGCCAATAACGGACGAAATCGCGCGCAGTGTCGCCACCGCGGGAACCCGATCAACAGAGCTCGCTCAGCCTTGTTGCATCGCAGCTGACAGGACAATTTCACGGCCGCGCGCCACGGGGACGCGCGTCAGGAGCGCCCTCGCCACGTTGATCGCCGCGACAGAGCGGTAGTTCTTTGGGATGAGCGGGGCGAGGACCTCGCTGAGGGCCATGCCGATCTTCTCGCCACGGCGCGCAGGCTGGCCGAGGCGCTCGCGGTCTCCCGCGAGGAGAGAAGGCCGAGCGATGACGAGGCATTCGAGCGGAAGCTTGGTCAGCGCATCCTCGAGCTCGCCCTTCACACGGCTGTAGAAGATCCTCGATTGCGAGCCCGCGCCCATCGCACTTACCAGACCTGCGCGGCGCGCACCGGCCGAGAGTGCTGCACGGGCGACGGCGAGATTCGCGTCGAGGTCCACCGCGCGGAACCCTTCGCGGCTGCCTGCGACCTTGATCGTGGTGCCGAGAGCCAGGTAAACCTCGTCGACGTGCGGAAGCGCGGGCAGCGACCGGAAATCGACAACGTGCGAAATTACTTTCGGCGTCGCTTCGATGGTGCGGCGGCCCAGGACGTGGATCGCCGAGACCGCAGGATCGGCGACCAGGCCCTGGAGGATCTCTCTCCCCACGAGGCCGGTGGCTCCGGCTAGCGCGATGCTTCTTGCCATATCAACTGCGGTGCAACGGCCCGTGGTTATAGAGCGAAGCTACGCAGGCTGAACGCTATCGGCCACTTCCAATCATTCGATCACCCGGTCGGCGCGCAGCCTAGGCTGGTCTCTACCAGTCGGGACGAGACGTTCGGCACCAATCCAGGCGTGGATGGGCAAGCGCAAGAAATGGTACTGCGACGGCGAGGCGCGAGTAAGGGCGGCAGCTAGCTGTGCGCCGCCCCTCGCAACCACTCAAACAGTTCGCCAAATGTTGTCGTTTAGCGACCCGGCGATAAAGTGCGCAGTGCCTTTCGACACGATGTCCCAGTATTTCTTGTCAGCCACGATCTTGGACTGGATTTCCTCGAACGCACCCAGGCTTGCGTATTCGGCTCTCCAGGCAATGCGCTGCGGATTTCCACCGATCGGCATCATGACCTCGAGCTTGAGGCTGTATTTCTTGCCCATGTATTCAGAAATTTCCTTAGCGAAGGCTAGCGCGTCCCCGAACTTGCCGGGCGCGATGCTCGCCGTACGTACAAAACGGATCATCTTCCCTCTCCTCGTTGGGTAACGGTGCTGACTGCACCGCAGACATTATCCGCGCGTACCGACTCTAGAGGGCGCCCATCTGATCGAGCGGCGCCCGCGCCTGCCACAGTGTTGAGGTTTCCGCGTTGGCCCTTGGATCCTCGCCGCGCAAGCGGGCCTCGGTTTCTTCGCGGTCGCCTCGATCTCGTTCCATTGGCCCTCAAGGGTCGGTAGCGCCCAGCCCGGGCCGGCCCCTATCGGCCAGAAGCAGTCACTCGATCACGCGGTCCGCGCGCAGCAGGACCGAGGGTGGGATCGTCAGGGCGAGCGTCTTGGCAGCCTTCAGATTGATAACCAGATCGAACTTCGTCGGTTGAACGATCGGCAAGTCCGCCGGCTTGGCGCCCTTGAGAATACGGGCGACGTAGACGCCGGCCTGGCGATAGCCGTCCGTCAGGCTGGGTCCGTAGCTGACCAGCCCACCGGCCGTCGGAAAAGCAGGAAATGGATACATCGTCGGAATCGTGTAGCGGATCGCCAACTTCGCAAACTGGTCGCGCCGGGTGATGAGATACCCATCGGTGCCCACCATGGCGGCATCGATGCGCTGCAGGCCGATTGCCTCGAATGCCGAGTCGATTTCGCGATCATTGCTGGCGGCGAATCTGAGTGTCTGTAGCCCCATGGAACGGCCCGCTGCTTCCACCTCCCGCATTTCGGCTTCGGCTCCCGCGAACTTCGGATTGATGATCATCGCGACGGTGCGAATCTGTGGCAGCAGCTGGCGCAGCAATTCGAGCCGCTTGGCTCCCATCTCCTGCGCAATGATGCTCGCGCCCGTCAGATTTGCTCCGGGCCGGCTGAGGCTCGCCACGAGTCCGCTCCTGACCGGGTCCGCACCACTGGTGAACACGACGGCCATCGTCGTGGTCGCCTTCTTGACAACCTGCGCCGCGAAGTTGCCGCCGGCCAAGATTACGTTGACTCGACGCTGCACCAGATCGTCCGCCAGCGCCGGCATCCGATCGTAATGCCCGTCTGCCCAGCGGTAGAGGATCGTCACGTTTTGGCCGTCGACGTAGCCAGCTTC
>JAHEDN010000340.1 GCA_024641225.1 Burkholderiales bacterium
GAATCGCGCCACCGAGATCTCGGAGATCTCGCGCTCGCTGAAGGCGTTGGCCAAGGAACTGCAGGTGCCGGTGGTCGCCCTGTCCCAGTTGAACCGCACCGTCGAGCAGCGTGCCGACAAACGACCGGTGATGAGCGACCTGCGCGAATCCGGCGCGATCGAGCAGGACGCGGACGTGATTCTTGCCCTGTACCGGGAGGAGCACTACTCTCCCGACACGACCGAGAAGGGCATCGCCGAGGTGCTGGTCCTCAAGCAGCGCAATGGGCCCACCGGGCGCATCAACCTGCGCTTCGCCGGCGAGAACACCCGTTTCGACAATCTCGCGCAGGGCGTGTCGACGCCGTTCTGAACCTTCCGCAGGGGCGCGATGAACGTGTTCTTCGTTGCCGAACGTCGCGAGGGGGCAAGCCGCTGGCGGCCGCTGCTGCGATGGCTACGGCCGCGCGGCACGCACCTGTTCGAGCTTCTCGAACGGCACGCGGGGTTGTGCGTCGAGGCGCTGCGGGCGATGGTCCGGCTGCTCGACGATCTCTCCGATCCGGATCGCCGCGTCCGGGAGATCGAGGCACTGGAGAAGCGCGCCGATGCTGTCGTCGAGGAGTTCAGCGCGGCGCTGCGCCCGGCCTGGATGCCGCCTTTCCCGGCCCCGCTGCTGCTCGCGCTGGTCAACGACCTGGACGACGTCATCGATCTCGTCGAGGACGCGGCGCAGTCGGTGCACCTCTACAACCTGACGCGCTCGACGCCGGAGGCGATCCGCCTGGCTGAACTGGCGGTGATGAGCGGCGACAAGCTGCAGCAGGCGTTGCGCTGCCTGGCGCAGCCCGAAGCGACTCGATCCGCGGCGGCGCTGTGCCGGGAGGTCGACGAGGCCGAGGCGCAGGCCGACCACGTGATGCGCGCTGCGATGGCCAAGCTGTTCCGAGACGAACCGGACGCGCGCGAGCTGGTCAAACTGAAGGCCGTCTACGAATTGCTCGAGGGTCTCACCGACCGCTGCAAGGACGCGGCGCACCGCATCGAATCGCTGGTGCTGAAGTACGGCGGATGAACGCTGGCCTGCTGCTCCCGGCGTGCCCGCCTTCCTGCGGCGCGAAGTCGCGCCCTCTGAGAGAGCCCGCATGAACACCACGCTGTGGATCGTCGCGGTACTGATGATCATCGTCGGCATCGCCGGGACCGTGCTGCCTGCGCTGCCCGGCGTAGTGCTGGTTTTTGCCGGTATCGCGCTGGCCGCCTGGATCGACGGTTTCACGGTCGTCTCCGGCTGGACCGTTGGCCTGCTGGCGGTGCTGACGGTCATCGGCGTTGCGGTCGACTACGTCGCGCAGTTGCTCTCGGCGCAGCGGGCCGGTGCCACCACGCTGGGCATCGCCGGTGCGGCCGTCGGCACCGTCGTCGGCATCTTCACCGGCCTCGTCGGTCTGCTGTTCATGCCGCTGATAGGAGCGGCGATCGGCGAGTTCATTGCCCATCGCGACCTGTTGCGCGCCGGACGGGTGGGCGCGGCGACCTGGGTTGGCCTGCTGGTGGGCGCGGTACTGAAACTGGCCATCGTCTTCACGATGGCCGGCATCTTCGTCGCTGCGCTGCTGTTCTAGCGAGCGGGCCGATTCGTGCCTGGTGTCCTGCCGGCGGAGCCGCCCGCGGGCGCTCGCGCCGCCCGCCCTCTGATTCTCAGAGCACGTCGGCCGCGTGATCGGCCAGCCTCGAGCGCTCGCCCCGCTGCAGAGTGACGTGGCCCGAGTGCTGCCAGCCCTTGAACCGGTCGACGACGAAGGTCAGTCCCGAACTGCCCTCGGTCAGGTACGGCGTATCGATCTGAGCGATGTTGCCGAGGCATACCACCTTGGTGCCGGGCCCGGCGCGCGTGATCAGCGTCTTTATCTGCTTCGGGGTCAGGTTCTGGCACTCGTCGATGATCAGGTACTTGTTGAGAAAGGTGCGGCCGCGCATGAAGTTCATTGACTTGATGCGGATGCGCGACCGGAGCAGGTCGATTGTCGCCGCTCGCCCCCATTCGCCGGCGGCGTCGTCGCCACGGGTGAGCACTTCGAGGTTGTCCTCGAGTGCGCCCATCCACGGCGCCATCTTTTCCTCTTCAGTGCCTGGCAGGAAGCCGATGTCCTCGCCGACCGGCACCGTGGCGCGGGTCACGATGATCTCCGAGTAGCGCTTCGTGTCCAGCGTCTGCGCCAGGCCGGCGGCGAGCGCCAGCAGCGTCTTGCCGGTGCCGGCCTGGCCGAGCAGCGTGACGAAATCGATCTCGGGGTTCATCAGAAGGTTCAGCGCGAAGCATTGCTCGCGGTTGCGCGCGGTGATGCCCCACACCGCATTCTTGGCGTGCAGATAATCCCGCAGCACGCGCAGCACCGCCGTTTTAGCGTGGATCTCCTTGACCTGGGCCAGGAACGGTGTGTCGTTGTCGAGATAGACGAACTGGTTCACCAGCATGTCGCCGACCTGCGGGCCGGTCACGCGGTAATAAGTAAAGCCACTGTGCTGCCAGGACTCCATGCCCTTGCCGTGGCGGTCCCAGAAGCTGGCGGGCAGGGCGAGCGATCCGGTGTAAAGGACGTCGGTGTCTTCGAGCACCTTGTCACTGGTGTAGTCCTCGGTCGGCAGTCCGAGCGCGCGCGCCTTCACGCGCATGTTGATGTCCTTCGACACCAGCACCACGTCGCGACCGGGATGCATGTCCTGCAGCGCGCGCACTACGCCGAGGATCTGGTTGTCGGCCTTGCCCGCCGGCAGGGTCGACGGCAGCGGCCCGTTGACCGCCGTGGTCTGGAAGTACAGCCGGCCGGCGGCCTCGGTGTTGCCGAGGCCGGCGAGGGGAATGCCGTCCTCGATCGGGTTCTTGCAGGCTGCGATCAGCGCGTCGAGCGAGCGGCTGACCTGACGCGCGTTGCGCGCTACCTCGCTCATGCCCTTCTTGTGTCCGTCGAGTTCCTCCAGCGTCATCATCGGCAGGAAAACGTCGTGCTCTTCGAATCGGAACAGCGACGTGGGGTCGTGCATCAGCACGTTGGTATCGAGCACGAAAAGGCGCTCCGGCCCGGCCGATTTCGCCCTGCGCCCGTTGCGCGCCCGGGTTTCGATCAGCGCCAGGTGCGCCGTCGCCGCGGCGGAGGCGGTTGCCTCAACGGCGCGCTCTTCGCGGGCTTCGGCGGGGACCGCGGCCGCCAGGTTCGTGATCTTCGGAATCTGCTTCAGCAAGGTGGCGGGTTTGCTCGGCGGCTTGGGTAAGGGCATGTAGTGGTGGGGCTCGGGGAAGGGGATTCGGTCCTACAGCGACTGCACGCAGGCGAACACTTCGTCGACGTGGCCCGGCACCTTGACGCCACGCCACTCGCGGCGCAGCTTACCCTCGCCGTCGATCACGAAGGTGCTGCGCTCGATGCCGCGCACCTGCTTGCCGTACATGTTTTTCATCTTCATCACGCCAAAGACCTCGCACAGCTTCTCCTCGGGATCCGAGATCAGTTCGAACGGGAAGCCCATCTTGGTCTTGAAGTTCTCGTGCGACTTCAGGCTGTCGCGTGAGATGCCCAGAATCACGGCGCCCGCCTTGACGAACTTCCCGTGTGCGTCGGCGAAGTCCGATCCTTCGGTCGTGCAGCCCGGCGTGTTGTCCTTCGGGTAGAAATACAGAACGACGGTCTTTCCCTTGAGCACCGACAGCTTCACATTGCCACCGGTTGACTCGGCGGTGAAGTCGGGCGCCTTCTTGTCGATCGCTAAAGGCGGCATGAGCTATTCCTCCTGGAAAAAGGCGGCGAGCACGCGCCGGCCCTCGGACATCAGAATGTTGTAGGTGCGGCAGGCGGCTGCCGTGTCCATCACCTCGAAGCCGACGCCGGCGCGGGCCAGCGCTCCGGCCAGGCGCGGGTGCGGGAAGCGCTGGCGCCGACCGGTCCCGAGCAGCACGATCTCG
>JAHEDN010000341.1 GCA_024641225.1 Burkholderiales bacterium
CGCCACTTCAACGCCGGAAACCCGCTGATGGAAACCCTCAAGGCCTCCAACGACGTCCTGTTCATCCTGCTCGGCGCCATCATGATCCTGGCCATGCATGCCGGCTTTGCCTTCCTCGAGCTCGGCACCGTGCGCAAGAAGAACCAGGTCAATGCGCTGGTCAAGATCCTGGCGGATTTTTCCGTCTCGACGCTGGCCTACTTCTTCGTCGGCTACACCATCGCCTATGGCGTGCAGTTCTTCACCGGCGCCGAGGCGCTGGCCGCCAGGAGCGGCTACGAGCTGGTGAAGTTCTTCTTCCTGCTCACCTTTGCCGCCGCGATTCCGGCGATCGTTTCCGGCGGCATCGCGGAGCGCGCCCGCTTCGGCCCGCAGCTGATCGCCACCGCGCTGCTGGTCGGCTTCGTTTATCCGTTCTTCGAGGGCATCGCCTGGAACCAGGCGTTCGGCGTGCAGGGCTGGCTGAAGTCGACCTTCGGTGCGGAGTTCCACGATTTCGCCGGCTCGGTCGTCGTCCACGCCGTGGGCGGCTGGGTCGGACTCACCGCCGTATTGCTGCTCGGCGCGCGGCGCGGCCGCTATTCGCGCGAGGGCGCCATCTCCGCGCATCCGCCGTCGTCGATTCCGTTCCTGGCGCTCGGCGCGTGGATCCTCACGGTGGGCTGGTTCGGCTTCAACGTGATGAGCGCGCAGACGATCGACAAGATCTCGGGCCTGGTGGCGCTCAACTCGCTGATGGCGATGGCCGGCGGCACGCTCGCCGCGCTGGCCGCCGGCCGCAACGACCCGGGCTTCGTGCACAACGGCCCGCTGGCCGGACTGGTCGCCGTGTGCGCCGGCTCCGACCTGATGCATCCGGTGGGAGCCCTCATCACCGGCGCCTTCGCCGGCGCGCTGTTCGTCACGCTGTTCACGCTGACGCAGAACCGCTGGAAGATCGACGACGTGCTCGGCGTCTGGCCGCTGCATGGCCTGTGCGGCGCCTGGGGCGGCATCGCGGCAGGAATCTTCGGCGCCCAAGCGCTCGGCGGTCTCGGCGGCGTGCACTTCGGCGCGCAGCTGGTCGGTACGGCGCTGGGCATCGCAGTGGCGCTGGCCGGCGGCTTCATCGTCTACGGGCTGCTCAAGAAGACGCTCGGGCTTCGGCTGTCGCCGGAGGAGGAATTCAACGGCGCCGACCTGTCGATCCACAAGATCGGCGCGACGCCGGAGCGCGAGGTGCCCTGGTAGTCGCGCCAACCGCGCAAAGAGACCGCCGGGTTTTGACAGGCCCGGCGCGGAGTGCTACATGTTCGACGCCAAAGCGATCCGGCAGCGAACGGGCCATCGGTTCGTTTAGGGCAGGAGCGCAAGTTTTCCAGCAGTTCATGCGGTGACAGGCGCGCGCCGCGCGAGTCGCAAGGCAGATAAATCACCACAGGGGGCATGAATGTCGAAGGGTCTTGCAGATGTACTGGTTCACGTTGACCAGACTTTGGGCCACGATCGCCTCGCGTCGCTGACGAGCACGATCGCGGCGTTGAACGGCGTGGCCGTTGCCGAGGGCCATGACGCAAAGCCGCATCTGATCATCGTCACGTACGATCCGGACAAGGTGAACTCCCAGGACATCCTGGCCGCGGTCAAGGCGCAGGGAGTCAGCGCCGAACTCATCGGCCTCTGAGGGTTCAAGGCGCAACGAAGGGCCGCCGGAAATGGCGGCCCTTCTGGTCGGAAAGACCTGCTGTCTCCGACTGCGGCAGCGCACCCGTCGAGGGCGAAAGCGCCCACGCGGGCGACCCGCAGCCCGGCGCTGCTGCTACTTCAGCGTCGACAGGTAGGCCACCACGTCCTCGATCTCGGCCGCCGACAGCACCGGCTTGTCGGCGGCAGCGCCACCGGCCTTGTGGAAGCTCGGCATCGCCGTGCCGCGGGTGATGCGCGAGTTGTCGACGACCGACAGACGCAGCTGCGCCGATGTCAGCGCTGCGCCCACGCCGTCGAGTGCCGGCCCCTTGCTGCCGCCGCCGGCCAGAGCCTTGTCCTTCTTGACCGAATGGCACTGCAGGCAGTTGGCCGCGTCGCGCTTCAGCAGCAGGGCGCGTCCGCGCGCCGCATTGCCCGGCTTGCCGGTCAACGACTCCGGAATGCCGTCGCCGACGACCTTGTAGGGCGCCACCTGCGCTACGGCGGAGCCGGCAACGGCGATGAGCAGGGCAAGGCAGAGCGTCGGTTTCATGGTCGGCCCCTGTGAGGTCGTTGGCGAGGCACCGATGGCCAGCTCCACCATGGCGCGGTTGCAGTTTGGCAAATCCGCGGCTGCCGGGTATTGGCGCACCTCAAGGCCTGGCGCGGCCGCGCGATGCCGCCCGCGTTGCTCGAGGTCAGCGGCCGCAGGGGGCGGACGGGTAAATTGGTCTCGCTCCGACCGGCAAGACACTGCCATGCGCCCCCTCTTCGAACCCGCCCTGGTCAACGATGCCTTCGGCGACCCCGGCCTGTACGTCGACTTCCGCGACGAGCGGCGGGCGCTGCTGTTCGACCTCGGCGACGTCTCGGCACTGCCGCCGCGCAAGCTGCTGCGCCTCTCGGACATCTTCGTCAGCCATGCCCACCTCGACCATTTCGTCGGCTTCGACCACTGGCTGCGCGTCGTGCTCGGACGCAAGGATCGGGTGGCGCTGTACGGCGGGCCGGAGTTCATCGGCCAGGTCGAGCACAAGCTGGCCGCCTACACCTGGAACGTCGTGCACCGCTACGAGGTGGCGCTGACGATCGAGGCGCACGAGCTCGCGACCGATGGCAGCGGCCGGCGCGCGCGGTTTTCCAGCCGCAACCGTTTCACGCGCGAATCCGACGAGCCGTGGCCGCGCCAGGGCGACGCCGTCATCACCGAAGACCGGTTTCGCGTGCGTGCTGCATCCCTCGACCACGACATCCCGTGCCTGGCCTTCACGGTGGAGGAGTCGGTGCACGTCAACGTGTGGAAGAATCGCCTCGCCGAATTGGGGCTGCCGACCGGGCCCTGGCTGCGTGCGGTCAAGCGCGCCGTCATCGCCGGAGCACCCGACGAGACGCCGATCGAGATCCAGTGGCGCGACCGTGACGGCGAGCACGGCGAGACCCGGATGCTCGGCGAACTGCGCGGCTCGCTCGAATTCGTTCCCGGGCGGCGCATCGGCTACGTGACCGACGCGCGCTACACCGACGCCAACCTGCGTGCGCTCGATGGGCTGCTCGCCGGCGTCGACATCCTGTTCATCGAGAGCGTGTTCCTCGGCGCCGAAACCGAACACGCCGAGCGCAAGAACCACCTGACCGCAGTGCAGGCAGGAGCGATCGCGCGTCGCCTGGGCGCCAGGGCCGTGGTGCCGTTTCACTTTTCGCCGCGTTACGAGGGTCGTGCCAGCGAGTTGCTCGCCGAGGTGCAGGCGGCCTGGCGCGGCGAGGGCGGCTGAGCCCGCTGCGGGGTTCGGCCTACAGGGCAACCCGCGTCAGCCACTCGGCAACGAGCGCGGGCCTCGCGCCACCCTCGATCTCGACCGTCACGTCGTAGAGCAGCTGGCGCTGATCCGCGTTCACCACGTCTGCCTTGCGGAGCACGAAGCGGCCGCGCACACGTGATCCGACCGGCACGGGCGCCACGAAGCGCAGGCGGTTGAAGCCGTAGTTGAGCGGGTAGCGCGCGCCGTCAACGAGAGGGCAGACCTGGTAGCTCATCACCGGCAGCAGCGACAGGGTCAGGCAGCCGTGCGCAATCGTGCTGTTGAACGGCGTCGCCGCTGCGCGCTGCGGATCGACATGAAGGAAGTAGCGATCCTGGGTCACGTCCGCGAATGCGTCGATCGTCGGCTGGTCGACCGTGATCCACGCCGACACGCCGATCTCGGTCCCCACTCTTGCGGTCAACTCCTCCCACGTCGCGGTGTGAAC
>JAHEDN010000342.1 GCA_024641225.1 Burkholderiales bacterium
GCGCTATCGCGTCGACGGCGTCATCGACACGGCCGAAGTCATCGAGCCGCGGCTCGCCGCGGCCGTCGTCTCGCGGCTGAAGCTGCTGGCGCAGCTGAACATCGCCGAGCGCCGACTGCCGCAGGACGGCCGGATCAAGACGCGCGTCAAGGGCCGCGAGCTCGATCTGCGCGTGTCCACCGTGCCGACGGTGCACGGCGAAAGCGTCGTGCTGCGCGTGCTCGATCGCGCCAGCGTGCGTTTCAGCCTCGCCGAGCTCGGCTTCAGCCCGGACAACCTGGCGCGCTTCGAGGCGCTGCTGGCGAGACCGCACGGCATCCTGCTGGTGACCGGTCCGACCGGCTCGGGCAAGACGACCACGCTTTACGGGGCGCTGTCCAAGCTCGACGCGAACGCGCTGAAGATCCTGACCGTCGAGGATCCCGTCGAATATCAGCTCGACGGCATCAATCAGATTCATGTGCATCCGCAGATCGGGCTGACCTTCGCCAATGCGCTGCGCTCGATCCTGCGCCAGGATCCGGACATCATCATGATCGGCGAGATGCGCGACGGCGAGACCGCACAGATCGCCGTGCAATCGGCGCTTACCGGCCATCTCGTGCTGTCCACGCTGCACACGAACACCGCGGCGAGCGCGGTCGTGCGCATGCAGGACATGGGTGTAGAGCGCTACCTGATCACGTCTACCGTGAATGGCGTGCTGTCGCAACGGCTGGTGCGGCGGCTGTGCGAGCAGTGCCGGCAGCCGGCCGACCTTCCGCACGAGGTCGTCGCCAGCAGCGGGTTGGCTCGATTTCTGCAGCCCGGTCAGGTCCCCTTCGCGGCGCAAGGATGTGCGCATTGCCGCGGCACCGGATACTGGGGCCGCGCTGCCATTCACGAACTGCTGGTCGTCGACGATGCAGTGCGCGAGGCGATCCTCCGCGGCACCGATGCGTCGCAGCTGCAGGAGATCGCGCGCGGCGGCGGGCTCGTTTCCCTTTACGAAGACGGCCTGCGCAAGGTGGGTACAGGCATTACCAGCCTCGAGGAAGTGCTGCGCGTGACGCAGGACCAGGGCGATGGCTGAATTCGCCTACAAGGCGGCGAGCGTCAACGGTGCCGTGGTCGAAGGACAGATAGAAGCACGCAACCGTGACGAGGCCATACGTCGTCTCGTCGACCAGGGCCTGACACCGGTCGGCGTGTTCGATCGCGCGGCCGCTCCGCCCGACGTATCCGCGGGCGCGGCACAAAGAGAGCGCCGGCGCTGGTCGTTCGGCGCCGATCGGCCGGCCCGTGCCGACGTGCTCGCGCTGACCTCGGAACTGGCGGTGATGCTGCGCGCTGGTCTGCCGCTGGACAGCGCGCTGCGCGTGCTGCTCGGCATGGAGCATCGCCCGTCGGTGACGAAACTCATCGGGGACATCCTCGAGTCGGTCAAGGGAGGCATGCCGCTGTCGCGCGCACTGGCTGCTCGCAGCGAACTGTTCGGCGCCTTCTACGTCAACATGGTCCGCTCGGGCGAGGCCAGCGGTCAGCTCGGCGCGGTGCTCACGCGGCTGGTCGAGCACCTGGAGCGCATGCGTGCCCTGCGCGAAAGCGTCGTCTCGGCACTGATCTACCCGGGCATCCTGCTGTCGGTGGCCGTGCTGTCGGTGCTCGCGATACTGATCTTCATCGTGCCGCAGTTCGAGCAGCTTTTCCGCGACGCTAAAGAGGCGCTCCCCCTGGCGACACGCCTCGTGCTCGCCGCTGGACATCTTGTCGTTGGCTACGGCCTGTACCTGCTCATCGGGCTGGCGGTCGGGGGCTATGCGCTTGCGCGCTGGCTTCGGTCCGACCCAGGCCAGCGATGGTGGCAGGCCCGCCTCGCACGGCTTCCGTTGCTGGGCAAGGTGCGGCATGAATACAACCTTGCCCGTTTCACGCGCACTTTCGGCACGCTGCTTGCAAACGGCGTGCCGATCCTGACCGCGCTCGGCATCGCCAGCGAGACCCTCGAGGATGCCCGGCTGCGCGACTCCATCAAGGGCGTCGCGCCAAAGGTGAAGTCGGGCGGTCGCCTTGCAGAGGCGCTGCAGAGCACCGGCAGTTTCGAAGCGCTGGCGATCAACCTCGTCCGGGTGGGCGAGGAGACCGGCAGCCTCGACCGGATGATGCTGGAACTGGCAACGATCCTGGACCGCAAGGTCGAGACCGGCATCAAGCGCGGCCTGACGCTGCTGGAGCCTGCCCTGATTCTTGGGCTGGGCCTGATCGTTGCCGTCGTGATCGTGTCGATACTCATGGGAATACTTACCGTCAATGAACTCGCGATCTGAGACAAGAAAGCGGACGCCGCGGCCATTCGGACGGCTGATCGTGCTTGCGAACCGCCGTACGGGCCCGGCATTCCACCGCCAGGTGCAGCGGGCAGGCGGCTTCACGCTTATCGAACTGCTCGTTGTGCTGGCCATCCTCGGACTGCTGATCGGGCTGGTCGGGCCGCGCTTTCTCGGACAGCTTGGCGGCGCGAAAAGCAAGACAGCGGCTATTCAGATCGCGGACCTCGAGAAAAGTCTCGAACTGTTCAAGCTCGACGTCGGTCGCTTCCCGGCCAACGAGGAGGGACTGGAAGCGCTCGTGCGCCGGCCGCAGAACGCCCGCGGCTGGAACGGACCGTACCTAAAGGGCAGTTCAGTGCCGGAAGATCCCTGGGGTCGGCCCTACAGGTACTCGATCGCAACGTCGGGCGAGCCGGAGATCCTTTCGCTGGGCGCCGACGGCGCGCCGGGCGGTGACGGCGAGAACACGGACGTGCGCAATGCCCAGCAGTAGCGCGGCTGCCGACTTTTCCGCCCGCAGCATGGACCGGGGCCAGGCGCCATGATTCGTGGGCGCGGTTTCACCCTGGTCGAACTGCTGGTCGTTCTGGCCATCATCGGTGTCTTGCTGGCGGTCGCGCCGGTCGCGCTGCAGCGCTATCGGGAATCGTCCGACTACCGGGACACGCTGCGGACGATCGCTGCCGGGCTGAGCGAGGCACGGCACGCGGCGATCTCCGGTGGCCGGGTCGTCGCATTCAGCGTCGATCTTGGCGGGCGGCAGTACGGAATCGAGGGAAAGCCGCCGCGGGCGCTACCGGAGAGCCTGGTCGTCCGCGCCACGGTCGCCGACACCGATCTCGTCGACAACGTCGCGCGCATCCGCTTCTTCCCGGGCGGCAACGCGACCGGCGGCAGCATCGAAGTTGTGAGAGCGTCCGGCACCGGCGCACGGTTGCGCACCGACTGGCTCGATGGGCGGGTGTCGATCGAGGGGCTGGCTCAATGATGCGCGACGCGAACCGGTCGAGAGGATTCTCGCTGCTGGAAGTCGTGGTCGCCCTGGCAATCATGTCGATCGTGCTGGGCGTTCTGTATCGGGCAGTCGGCGGAGGCGTGCGTACTGTCGGCGAACTGTCCGACTACAGCCGAGCGGTGATCATCGGTGAATCTTTGCTGCAGACGCGCGACGCCGTGCCGGCCGAGGGCTGGAATGAATCTGGCCAGTGGGAGGGGTTTCGCTGGTCGGTAGCGAGCGCGCCATACGAGCAGCAGGCCGGATCCGCCGTCGCTTTGCATCGCGTGCAGGTCGACGTCTTGTGGGGCAACGGAACGCGAGAGAAGAGTTTTTCACTGGTCAGCCTGCGGCCGCAGCAAGCGGTTCGCGAGGGGCCAACGTCGCAATGAAGACCCGGCGCGCGCACCGCGGATTCACGCTGCTCGAGGTATTGGTGGCCACGGCGCTGCTGTCGCTGGTGATGCTGGGCCTGCTGACCGCGATGCGGTCATTCGCGCAGATGGAAGCGCGCATCGATGACCGCATTCGCGTCGATGACGATCTGCGCGTCAGCGAGCGGTTCCTGCGCGGTGTCGTCGCGACGATTTCGCCGCGC
>JAHEDN010000343.1 GCA_024641225.1 Burkholderiales bacterium
CGAAGGCGCCGTAGGCCGCGACCGCGGAGGTCCAGCCCAGCACGGGGCCGGCCTGCTCGCGGTTGTAGATGATCCCGATCGTGCGGAAGGTCGAGCCGTTGCCGATGCCGCTGGCGGCGAAGATGACGATGAACAGCACGATGAAGATGAAGAAATGCTGTTCCGGTGTCTTCGAGCCGTAGGCCAGCATCATCACGTAGCCGACCGCGGCCGAGGCGATGACCATGGCCACCGAGATCAGCTGCGTTACGATCGATCCGCCGACCTTGTCGGAGATCCAGCCACCGACAGGACGGATCAGCGCGCCGACAAAGGGCCCGATCCAGGCGTAGGTCAGCGCGCTCGGCGCGTTCGGATTCGGCAGATGCTGCCAGGCGCCGTCGGCGCCCTGCACGTGCGAGAAGCCGAAGATCACGGTGATCGCCAGCGGCAGCGCCATCGAGAAGCCGATGAACGAGCCGAAGGTGACGATGTACAGCGCGGTCATCGCCCAGGTGTGCTTGTCGTTGAAGATCGCGAACTGTCGTTGCAGGTTCGCCTTCATGTCGCCGAACGCGACCAGCTTCATCGCGAACAGGGTGGCGACGATGATCAAAGGCAGTGCGATCCACATGTTCAGCACGCCGATCCCCGTCGGTGCCGGCAGGTACAGGTACAGGCCGATCGCGGAGGTGACCAGCGCCACGCCATAGAGCAGCAGGATCCTGCCGAGCGCCGCCGCGGTCGAACCGATGTGTGGCGAGATCGGCAGCAGGTTGTTCATGCCGAACCAGCCGGCAAAGGCGAGTGGCACCAGAAGCAGCAGCCAGACGAATCCGGCGTTCTGGATGAACGTCGGCGTGCCGGCGTCGATCTTCCCGATCAGCGTGCCCGACGGTTTCACCAGCGTCATCGGGTCGCCGCCGAGCGCGCCGAAGATCGCGGCGGTCATCACCAGCGGGATCACGACCTGCATCGTGGTGACGCCGAAGTTGCCCAGGCCGGCGTTGATGCCCAGCGCCAGCCCCTGCTGGTTTTTCGGGAAGAAGGTGTTGATGTTCGACATCGAGCAGGCGAAATTGCCGCCGCCGATACCCGAGAGCAGGGCGAGGAACTGGAACATCCACAGTGGCGTGGTCTTGTCCTGCAACGCGATGCCGGTGCCCAGGGCGGGGATCATCAGCAGCGCGGTGGTCAGGAAGATCGTGTTGCGCCCGCCGGCGATGCGGATGAAGAACGAAGCCGGGATGCGCAGCGTCGCACCGGCCAGTCCGGCGATCGAGGTGAGCGTGAAGAGCTGCGCCTGGGTGAACGGGAAGCCCAGGTTCAGCATCTGCACGGTGATGATTCCCCACATCAACCACACCGCGAAGCCGTTTAGCAGGCTGGGCACGCTGATCCAGAGGTTGCGGTTGGCGATGCGCTTGCCGGTCGACTCCCAGAACGCGGGGTCTTCAGGTCGCCAGTCGACGATGTCGACCGAGCTGGTGGGCCGCGGGGCGGATCCGGCCGGTTGCGTGGCTGCCATGTGTTCTCCCTTGGTTCAGGTCTCGTTTCGATTGAGCCCACGCCGTCCAGTGTCGGCCCGCGGCCTCATTCGCACGGCTGGCGCTGGTTGCGGTTAAAAGCTCCCCGGCGACATTCGGCTGTCAGCCGGTCCGCTTTGCACCGTAGGCGCGCGGCCCCCGCATTTCGCTGATGCAGATCAAGCGCGACCGGCCCCTTCCGCGTCAGAGGCAAGGGTGCCTATTGCTTTGGAGGTAGGCTCGTCGCGCCGTTGGGGGTGAGTCGATTGACTCCGGTGCACCCACGGCCGGTCGCCACCGGTATCGTCGGGTACCTGCGCGGATGGAGCGGACGCGAATGGGTGTGATCAGGAGAATCTGGAGCCAGTCGATCCTGGTGCGTGTCGGCGTCGCCCTCGGCGTGGTCACGCTGATTGCACTGACGGTGATCGTCGTCGCCTCGGTCTTCACCGAGCAGTCGACCGGCAAGGCCAGCGCGATCAACGTCGCCGGCTCGCTGCGCATGCAGTCCTACGCGCTGGCCACCCGGATCGCCAACCTGCCGCAGGCGCCCGACGACGGTGCAACCGCGGCATACGGCGCCATCGACGGGTTCGAGGCACGGCTGCGCAGCCGCATGCTGGTGGACGCCGTGCCGGAGGATCCGGCCGCGGAACTGCGCAAGGCGTACGACGGCATCGTCGACAACTGGCAACGCAACGTGCAGCCGCTGGCCCGTGCGGCAATCGACGATCCGGCGCAGCGGGCCGCGTTCCTGGACCGCATCGACGCATTTGTCGCCGAGGTCGACGACTTCGTCGTCCTGCTCGAGCGCGACGTCGAGGCACGCATCCAATGGTTGCGCCTGTGGCTCGGCGCGGCCTTCTTCATGATCTTCGCGCTGGTGGTCACGGCGGTCGTGTTCCTGCGCGTCGAGGTCTTTCAGCCGCTGTCCGAACTGCTGCGCTCGGCGCGCGCGGTGCGAACGGGATCCTTCAAGGCGCGCGTGAACGCCACCGGCCCGGACGAGATGGGCCAGCTTGGCCAGGCGTTCAACCTGATGGTCGAGCAGCTGGCACGTCTGTACGGCTCGCTGGAGAAGCAGGTCGCGGAGAAGACCGCCGATCTCGAGCGGAAGAACCGCTCCCTGGCGCTGCTGTACGAGACGACGCAGCTCCTGTCGGAAAAGCCGCTCGACGCCATCACGCTGCAGACCGTGCTGGCAAACCTGAGCCGCGCGCTCGGCGCCGAGGACGCGGTGATCTGCGCCCGCCACGCCGGCAGCGCCTTCGGGCTGCCGCTGGCGGGCGACGCGGCGCTGCGCGCGGAGCTTTTCGACCGCAACCGCTGCGCGCAGTGCGCGAACGACGGGCGGCTCGCCTCGCGCACCGAGATGACCGACCGCGGCGAGCAGCGGATCGTCAGCGTGCCGCTGCTCGACGGGGGCGTGGCCTACGGCATGATGCCGCTGCGCCTTCCGCCCGGCCGCGCACTCGAGGCGTGGCAGCTGGAACTGGCGCAGACCATCGGCCGCCACATCGGCGCGGCGTTGGCCGCGGCCGAGCGGCGGGAGGAGCACCAGCGGCTGGCTCTGCTCGAGGAGCGCTCGGCAATCGCACGAGAACTGCACGACTCGCTGGCACAGTCGCTTTCGTACACGAAGATCCAGCTCACGCGCCTGTCGGCGCTGCTCGACGGCGGGGGCAACCCGCAGGCAGCGCAGACCGTGCTCGAGGAGCTGCGCGAAGGCGTCTCAAGCGCCTACCGTCAGCTGCGCGAACTGCTGACCACATTTCGGATGAAAGTCGGAGGAGCCAGCTTCGATGCGGCGCTGCGCGAAGTGATCGACGAGTTCGAGCGGCGCAGCGGGGTGGCGACCGACGTGCGTGGCGAACTGGCCGGCGTCGAGTTGTCGGCGAACGCGCAGATCCATGTGCTGCAGATCGTCCGCGAGGCGCTGACCAACGTCGAGAAGCATGCGCGCGCCCGCTCGGTGGCGGTCGAGCTGTGGCGCGAGGCCGATGGTAGTTTCCGCGTCGCCATCGAGGACGACGGCGTCGGCATCGACACGGAGACCTCGCCGGCGCAACACTTCGGCCTGGACATCATGCGCGACCGCGCCTCCGTGCTTGGCGGCTCGATCGATGTCGGCCGCCGCGATGGTGGTGGAACGCGCGTGGCGCTGCGTGTTCCGGCCCGGCGAACGTTCATTCCCCCGCTGGTCGCGGCCACCGCGACCTCGAACCGAGAGACCGTCTGACCATGGAAGGCCGTCACACCGTGCTGGTGGTCGACGATCACCCCCTGTTCCGCAAGGGAGTGGTCCAGCTGCTGGCGATGGAGCCGACCATCGACGTCGTCGGCGAAGCCGGTAACCGCGCG
>JAHEDN010000344.1 GCA_024641225.1 Burkholderiales bacterium
TCTCCGTTCAGTCGATGGGATGGGTTGCGGCTGCGCACGGCGCGGGGTTTCTGGCGGGCTGCCTGATCACCAATCGCCTGGTTTCGGCGATCGGGCACGTGCGCGCATTTGCCGCGCTTGCAGCCGCTTTGTCGGCAATAGCGCTGTCCTTTGCGACCTTCAGTTCGCCTCTAGCCTGGTTCACGCTTCGTTTTGCCGGCGGGGTAAGCTTTGCTGGCCTGTACGCCGTCGCGGAAAGTTGGATCGCCGAGTGCACGCCGAGCCCGCTGCGCGGGCGCGTACTCGGTTTCTACACGGTCTGCACGAGAGTGGCTCTCGTGATTGCGCCGTTGTCGCTGGGTTGGTTGGCGCTCGAGGGACCATGGGCCTTCATGCTGGTCAGCACCTTGTGCTCTCTCGCTTTGCTTCCTGTCACGACGACCCGCAGCGCCAACCCGGCCACGACGGCCCAGCGCGCGTTGAGCATTGGCCACCTGTACCGCTTGACGCCGGTCGGGTTGCTGGGCTGCTTTTCGGTCGGGCTGATCAATGCGCCGCTGCTCTCGCTGATCCCCGTCTACGGGGGAGCCACTGGCATGGATGTCGACACGATCGTGGTGCTGTTCCCGGTACTGCAACTGGGCAGCCTGGTCCTGCAGTGGCCGCTGGGCCGGTGGTCGGACCGCGTCGATCGCCGACGAATCATTTTCGGCCAATACTTGGCAGTGGCGATGCTCTCACTGCCCATCGCGCTGCTCGACACGCCGCCACAATGGCTACTGTTGCCGCTGCTCTTCCTGCTCGGCGGCGCGGCGCTCTCCATCTACGCAATCTGTGTTGCCCATGCGGGCGACCACGCATCGCCCAACCAAATGGTTTCGCTCTTGAGCGGCCTGCTGCTCGCGTGGGGTGTCGGGGCGGCCATTGGACCGGCAGTGGCAGCCGCGGTGATGGACAGCGTCGGTGCCGGGGGGCTCTTCATGTACATCACAGTCGTTGCACTCGCCTTCGCCCTTTACGTGGTGCACCGGATGCGGGCGCGCCTGCCAGCGCCGATCGACGCGCACGTGAGTTTCGTCGATGTGCCCCCCACCTCTCCCGCGGCAGCCGAACTCAGCGTCACGGAGCGCGGCGCGGGATCGTGAGTTGGCGAGTACGCGGGCAACCAAACGACTGAGGCTGGGCAACGACAGCAAGCGCGAACCAGGCATAGTGAGAACGACCCTTGGCGTCCGACAAATTACGAATTCGGGTACGATTTTTTTGACCCGCCGAGGCGGCGTTTCGATCTGGGCAGGGTCGCGCCGCCCTGCGCGCCACTCAGGAGCGATCCAACGATGAGAATGCTCAAGACCCAGTACGATCGCCGCGGACCGGTGCCACAAGACGTGATCCGCGCGATCGAGTGCGAGACGCCGCCACTGGCCGCCGGGCAGGCCCTGGTGGAAATCCTGGCGGCACCGATCAATCCGTCCGACGTGCTGACGCTCACCGGCGAGTACGGCATCCTGCCGCCGCTGCCGGCCACGGGTGGGAGCGAAGGGGCAGGCCGCATCGTCGAACTCGGCTCCGAAGTGAGCGGACTTTCGGTGGGGCAGCTGGTGCTGCTGCCATCGCGCAGCGGCACGTGGGCGACCCACACAGTGGTCGACGCCAGTCGCCTCCAGCCACTGCCGGAGGGCGCCGATCCCGGGCAACTGTCGATGTTGACCGTCAATCCGCCAACGGCCTCGTTGATGCTCACCGAATTCGTCACCCTCGCGCCGGGCGACTGGGTGATCCAGAATGTTGCCAACTCGGGCGTCGGCGGCTACCTCGTGCAACTGGCCCGGCTGCGCGGCATCAGGACGATAAACGTGGTGCGCCGCGCATCGGCCGTCCCGGCGGTCGAGGCCCAAGGCGGGGACGTGGTGCTGGTCGATGGCGAGGACCTGCAGTCGCGCGTCGAAGCGCTTACCGGCGGGCAGCCCGTCCGCCTGGGGATCGATGCCGTGGGAGGCAGCGCGACCGAGCGCATTGCCCGTTGCCTGAGCGAGGGCGCCACGCTGGTCAACTACGGCATGATCGGTGGAGAGCCCTGCGTCGTTTCGCCGCAGTCGTTCATCTTCAACGACCTCAGGATGCGCGGGTTCTGGCTGGCACGCTGGTTTCGCACGACTTCAAGGGACATTCAGCGCGCGCTGTACGCGGAACTGACGCGACTCGTGGCCTGCGGCCAACTCAGCGCTCGCATCCACGCAACCTACACGGTGGAGCGCATTGCAGACGCGGTTGCAGCGGCAAACTCCGGGGAGCGCGACGGCAAGATTTTGATCGTGCCCCAGGGCGCGAGCATGAGCTAGTTCTTTTGGCGGGCACGACCAGGGGGCGTCACGATGAGCCACAAACATGAGCAATTTCTCAGGCTGATCTTTCACGATCCGATCAGCGGCAACATCCATTGGCGCGAGGTCGAGTCCTTGCTCAAACACCTGGGCACGGATATGGAGTTGCTGTCCGGCGCGCGCATCCGCGCGAAGTTGAACCGCGCCGAGGCGATCCTGCATCGGCCGCATCATTCGAACGTGATGAACGTTCAGGCAATCAAGCACCTGCGCGAGTTCCTGGCTCGCGCCGGGTTCACGCCTTCGTTGTACGAAGCGGCGCGCGACGCGGGACGCAGCGCGGCGCACGAGGGGGGATAATGGCTTAGATCCCCAACTTGCGGAGGTACAAAATGTATACGCGCCGCCTGTTGATCTCGATTCTCGCTGCAATCGCGCTGTCGACGCCGCTGGCGGCCAGCGCACAGAACGCGCAGACTTCGAAGTGGGTGAACGTGCGCGCCGGTCCGGCCCGCGAATACCCGGTCGTGGTCCAGTTGCCGCCGGCAACGCTGCTGACAGTGCAGGGCTGCCTGTCCGATTACAGCTGGTGCGACGTGCTGGCGTACGGCAACGTGCGTGGCTGGGTCTGGAGCGGCAACCTTCTCTACACATACCAGAACGCCCCGGTGCCCATCGTCGTCTACGGCCCGAGAATCGGACTGCCGATCATCTCGTTCATCCTGGGCGCGTATTGGGCCGACCACTATCGCGACCGCACCTGGTACCGCGATTGGCGCGGCTGGGATTCCTGGCACCGCGACCACTACCGGCCCCCGCCGAACCGGCCGGCACCGCCGCCGCATCAGCCCGATTTGCGCCCGCCGGGCAGGCCTCCTGCGGCGTACACGCCGGCGCCGTCTCGTCCACCTTCGGGCGTGCCGGCGCACCCGCAGCGGCCGCAGCAATCGCAGCAATCGCAGCAATCGCAGCCGCGCCCGCAGCCGCGCCCGCAGTCGCAGTCGCGGCAGCAGCAACAACAGCAACAGCAACAGCAACAGCAGCAGCAACAGCAGCAGCAGCAGGGGCGTCCGGTCGGGCCGCAGCCAGGCGCTCACGCGCCGGCCGCCCCGCGCGCCGAAGGACGGCCGTCGGCACGGCCCGCGCCTACGCCGCAGCGCGCCCCCTCGGGTGCGGCGCGGTCTCGAGAAGAAACGCGGCCTTAGGGATCAGGCTGGTCGCCGCTCCCGGCGCGGCCAAGAAGGGAGCGCCTTTATTCCGGCTCCCTATTTCAGCATGTAGGTCCCGGTGGCCTGATTGCAGTATTTCGTGGTGCCCGGTTTGATTCTCTCGGTCTGTCCAACGCGCTTGACCGAGCCGGTGGTGACCATGCCTTCGTACCGCCCGGTGCCACTCACCGCTTCTCTCTGGTATTTGCCATCGTCGTCGTACCAGAAACGCGTGAGGCGCTGGTCGCCGTTCCAGTGTCTTCATGGGTGTACGCGAACTGGGTTCCTGAGTACTCGATGCGCACGCTGTTGCGGGTAAAGCAGGTTGTGTAGTCGTAACTGCCCTCCTTT
>JAHEDN010000345.1 GCA_024641225.1 Burkholderiales bacterium
CGGCGTACTCGCCGCGGCCGGCATCCATGCGCTCGAACACAACGTCGCGCGGCTGGCCGACGATCACGCCAACGCGCAGCGCCTGGCCGACGGGCTGCGGCGGATCGACGTATTGAAGGTCGACGGTCCGCACACCAACATGCTGTTCGTCGCCGTGCCGCCCGAGCGCGTCGCGCCGCTCGAGACCTTTTTGCGTGGCCGCGGAATCCTCGTCATGGCGCGCTCGCCCGCGCTGCGACTCGTGACGCACCTGGATGTCGGCTCGGCCGGCATCGACCGCGCGACATCGGCGTTCGCCGAATTCTTCGCCCGGCATTGAGGAACATCCGATGCTGCTGATGATCGACAACTACGATTCCTTCACCTACAACCTGGTGCAGTACTTCGGCGAACTGGGAGAAGACGTGCGGGTGTTCCGCAACGACGAGATCACCGTCGAGGAGATCGCGGCAATGAAGCCGGACCGCATCTGCATCTCGCCCGGGCCGTGCTCGCCGACCGAGGCAGGGATATCGCTCGACGTGCTGAAGCGTTTCGGCGGCGAAGTGCCGATCCTCGGCGTGTGCCTCGGCCTCCAGGCGATCGGCCAGGCGTACAGCGGCCGGGTGATCCGCGCGAAGACGCTGATGCACGGCAAGACGGCGCCGATCGAGCACACCGGGGTCGGCGTGTTCGCCGGCCTGCCGAACCCGTTCACGGCCACGCGCTATCACTCGCTGGCGGTGGAGCGCGAGTCGCTGCCGCAGTGCCTCGAGATCACGGCGTGGACGGCAGACGGCGAAATCATGGGCCTGCGGCATCGGACCATGGCGGTCGAGGGCGTGCAGTTCCACCCCGAGTCGATCGCCTCCGAGAATGGGCACGAGCTACTGAAGAACTTCCTTACGGAGGCGCGCCAATGACGCGCGCGTGGGTTACGCCGGTCGTCATGTTCGTGGCGGCGACGTCGCCGCCGGCCGCCTCGGCCGGCGCGCTCGAGGAGTGCTACCAGCGCGCGCAGACGCGACTGGAGGTGACGCCCTGCCTGAACGCCGCGAAGAAAGCTGCGACCGACGCGATGCTTGAACAGTTGCGGGCGGTCAGGCAGTCGCTCGATGAACTCGAGAAGATCACGGGCCGGGGCGGCAAGGTGGCGGCGCTGCAGCGGTCGCAGCGCGACTTCGAGCGCTACCTGCAGTCGCACTGCCGGGTCGTGCTGCAATCGTTCGACAGCGGCACGGGCGCCGGACAGGCGCAACTCGCCTGCGAGGTCGACCTGCTGCGCGAGCGTGCCGCGGCGCTGAAGCCGCTGGCGCCGCCCCGGGACGAAGCGAAGCCGAAGGAGTAACGATGTCGATCACCCCCACCGAAGCGCTGGTGCGCTGCATCGAGCACCGCGAGATCTTCCACGACGAGATGCTGTCGCTGTGGCGCCAGCTGATGGGCGGCGAGCTGACGCCGGTGCAGATCGCCAGCCTGATCGTGGGCCTGCGGGTGAAGAAGGAGACGATCGGCGAGATCGCCGCGGCGGCTCAGATCATGCGCGAGTTCGCCACCAAGGTGCCGGTGGCCGACCACACCCATCTGGTCGACATCGTCGGTACCGGCGGCGACTCCTCGCACACGTTCAACATCTCGACGGCGTCGATGTTCGTCGCTGCCGCGGCCGGCGCACGCGTGGCCAAGCACGGCGGCCGGTCGGTTTCGTCGAGCTCGGGTGCAGCCGACGTGCTCGAGGCCTTCGGAGCCAGGATCAACCTCGGCCCGGACAAGGTGGCGGCCTGCCTTGCCGAGACCGGCATCGGCTTCATGTTCGCGCCCAACCACCATGCCGCGATGAAGCACGCCGCGCCGGTGCGCAAGGAACTCGGTGTGCGCACGATCTTCAACATCCTGGGGCCCCTGACCAACCCGGCCGGCGCGCCGAACCAGCTGCTCGGGGTCTTTCATCCGGACCTGGTCGGCATCCAGGTGCGCGTGCTGCAGCGGCTTGGCAGCCGCCACGTGCTGGTCGTCTACGGCAAGGACGGGATGGACGAGGTCTCGCTCGGCGCGGCGACGATGGTCGGCGAGCTGAAGAACGGCGAGGTGCGCGAGTACGAGATCCATCCCGAGGATTTCGGCATGAGCATGGTGTCGAACCGGGGCCTGCGCGTCGGCAACGCCAGCGAATCGCGGGCGATGATCCTCGAGGCACTGGAAGACACGCCCGGCACGCCGCGCGAAATCGTCGTGCTCAACGCCGGCGTGGCGCTGTACGCGGCCGACGTCGCCGGCTCGATCGAGGACGGCATCCGCATGGCGCGCGAGGTGATTGCCAGCGGTGCGGCAAAGAGAAGGCTGGACGCATTCGTCGCCGCCACGCAGAAGCTCGCGGCGTGACCGGTCCGGCGACGGTTGCGGGAAGAAGGATCGGCGCCGCGGCTGACACAATCCTGCGATGAGCGACATCCTGGACAGGATCCTCGCCGTGAAGCGCGAGGAAATCGCCGCCGCCAGGGCATCCGAGCCCCTGCCCTCCCTGCGCGCCCGCGCTGCGGAGCGTCGCGACCTGCGCGACTTCGAGGGGGCGCTCCGCGCCCGCATTGGCGCTGGCCGCGCCGCGGTGATCGCCGAGGTGAAGAAGGCCTCGCCGTCGAAGGGCGTGCTGCGCGACAGTTTCGACCCGGCGGCGATCGGCGCCAGCTATGCGCGTGGCGGCGCAGCCTGCCTGTCGGTGCTGACCGACGTGCAGTTCTTCCAGGGCGCGCCCGATCATCTGGACGACGCGCGCCGGGCCAGCGGCCTGCCAGTGCTGCGCAAGGACTTCATCATCGATGAATACCAGGTCGCGCAGGCGCGCGCCTGGGGCGCCGACTGCATCCTGCTCATCGTTGCCGCGCTGGCGCCGGCGCAGCTGCTCGAACTCGAGATGGCGGCGCGCGAACTCGGCATGGCGGTGCTGGTCGAGGTGCACGACGCGAAGGAGCTCGAGATCGCCCTTGCACTGAAGACGCGGCTGATCGGCATCAACAACCGCAACCTGCGCACGTTCGAGGTGTCGCTCGCGACCACCCTCGATCTGCTGCCGCGCATTGACGGCACCCGGCTGGTCATCACCGAAAGCGGCATCCTCGGCCGCGACGACGTGGCGAAGATGCGCGCCGCCGGCGTGAACGCGTTCCTGGTGGGCGAGGCGTTCATGCGTGCAGCCGATCCCGGTGCCGAGCTGGCACGGTTGTTCGGCTGAAGCGCGGGACTTACTGACTCTGACCTGCCGGGCTCGGCAGCCACACGGCGGCAGACAGCGTCACCACGGCGATGCCCGCCATGGTGAGCAGCAGGACGTCGAAGCCCGAGGCTTTCACGACCGGGCCGAGCAGGTAAACGGCGAGCGAACTGATCGAGAACGACAGCGCCAGCCGCGCGCCGGCGACGCGCGAGCGCATCCGGTCGTCGACGAAGCGCACGATGATGGCGTCGATGAAGGGGATCGCACCGAACACGACCCCCATGAACAGGATGATCAGCACGAAGAACGCCCAGCCCTGCGCCTGCGAAGCGAGCGCAAACAGGGGCACCTGCAGGGCGACGATGGCCAGCAGCAGGCGCTTCATCGGAACCCGGTCGATGAGGTGGCCGACCAGCACCTGCGCGAACGAGGCTATGGTGTACACGAGCGCCAGCAGCACGCCGAGCGCCGCCGGGTCGGAGACGACCATTGCCATTCGCTCGCGCAGCAGCTCGGTGTTGCCGTTGGTGGTGAAGTTGAACAGCAGCGCACTTGTCGTAGCGATCACCGTGATCACCGCGAACACGCGAACCAGTACCGCGCTGGGCACCGCGGGCGAGGTCAGCTTGCGCCGCGTCGGCGGCTCGCCCTCGGG
>JAHEDN010000021.1 GCA_024641225.1 Burkholderiales bacterium
TCTGCACACCGAAGAACGGTCAATCGCCATCGGCATGATGCACGGCTACTTCCTCGGCAAGAAGAACGCGACCAGCTATGTGTCGAGTGTCCTGGGCAAGGTCTCGGACGACTTCACCGAGTACTGCCTCGATCACCCGAGCGAAAAGGCGATCGACGCCTTCGCGAAGCTCGTCAAGTAGTAGCGTCCTGTTCCAGTGCCGGGCTGCGGGCGGGCGGCAGACTCGGGCTGGCTGTCATGCCACTTCATCTCTGCAGCGAGCCATTGACCCGGAATCGGTGCCCGCGGCACGATGTCGCTGCGACGCTGGAAGTGGTGAGCCCGTTCCATCAACCGACGAAGGATTGATTGCCATGACCAAGAGAACTTCCAACCTGGCCTGTGCCTGCGCAGTCGTTCTGGCCTTCGGCGCCACCCCGGCTTCGGCACAGGACGGCGCGTCGGACAGCTGGAAATGGGGTGCCGACCTCTATTTCTGGGGCGCGTCGCTGGGTGGCACCACCACCACGGGCGCCGATGTCGACATGCCGATCAACAAGATCATCGACAACCTCAAGTTCGGCTTGATGGGCGCGATCGTCGGGCGCAAAGGCGACTGGAGCGTGTTCTCCGACATGATCTATCTCGACGTCGGGGACAGCGGCACCTTCAACGCCAACGTGGGCGGGACATCGGTGCCGGTCTCGGCGTCATTCGATCTGAAAGGCTTCATCTCGACGACCGGCGTGGGTTATCGCATCTATGAACACTCGGGCACGACGCTCGATGCCACGGGGGGGTTCCGCTTCCTGTGGCTCGACGGCACGATCGACGCCAGCATCCCCAGTCTGCCTTCGGCGCCGTCCGGCGAATTGAAGGAGGTGGGCAACAACTGGGATGCGGTGGTCGGACTGCGCGGCAGGACCGACCTCACCGACAAGTGGTACCTGACGTACTACGGCGACATCGGTGCCGGCAACAGCGACTTGACGTGGCAGGCCTTCGCGGCCATTAACTACCGTCTGAAGAGCGTCGACCTCGTGGCCGGCTATCGCTACCTCGACTTCAATCTTGGCAACTTCGGGCCCTTCAAGGATCTCAATCTTTCCGGGCCTTTCGCAGGCGTCAAGATTGCTTTTTGACGATCTCTGGCCCTTCGGCCTGTGCATGAACCGGCGAACGAAACGAAGTGCCTGCACGGACGCGTGACGATGTCGTGACGCAGTTCGTGTCGGGCGCGACCCCCTCTTCATCGGCAGCCAAGGCTTGCCTTTGTAAGCGTTTGAGTCGGTAGGGCACCGCCGCCGCACCGAGTGGTGCTCGCAACGTCTTTTGGTTTCTTTCAATCCTTGGAGGAGATTGTTGTGAAAAGTGGTCCGATCAACCAACGTTGTCTCCGGCTTGATGCAGGCGTTTGATGCCAACCAGATGAAGATGGTCGGATTCGACTCGATGGACTATCGCATCGTGGTGGGCAAGTCGGCCAATCATTTCCGTGCCTGGTGGACCGACGTTGCGAGCCAGATCATCGACAGCGATCCGCCCGGGATCGCCTCCAATGACCTGAGTACCTTTACCTTCAATAAGAAGACCAGAAAGTTGTTTCCCCTGGATGCGGATGCCGTTTATCCCGAGCCTTCCAAGTAGTGGAGGGGGCGTGGCAGCAGCCTGGGCAACGGCAGTCATCTCTCGGCTTCACGCCCGCCCGATGCTCCGCTCGAGCGATGTGCGCACCTGTGCGGAGGCAAAGGGCTTGTCCCTCTCGATGACGGGCAAGGACGGCAGGCGTCGCTGGAAGTCGCTGGTCGGGGCGGCGTGCCTGCTTGCCGTTGCGTTGCTGGCGGGATGCGCGACCCGGCCGATCAACGAGCGGCTTGAACGGGTCGATCCGCAGGCGGGTTATCGCCCGCTCCTGCTGATCCCCAAGAGGCAGAACAACGACCGGTCGACGCTGCTCGCGCTGTCCTTCTCCGGCGGTGGCACGCGGGCGGCGGCGCTTTCCTATGGCGTGCTGGAGGAACTGCGCCGCACCGAAATCGTCGTCGATGGCCACCATCAGCGCCTGCTCGACGAGGTCGACTTGATCACCGGCGTGTCCGGCGGCAGCTTCACGGCGCTGTCGTATGCGCTGTACGGCGAGCGGCTCTTCGCCGAGTACGAGGAGCGCTTCCTGAAGCGCGACGTGCAGGGAACCTTGATCGCGCGCGCGCTGAACCCGGTCAACTGGTGGAAGTTCATTGGCGGCAGCGCCGGGCGCTCGGAGCTGGCCGCCGAGTACTACGACGAGATCCTGTTCGACGGCGCGACCTTCGGTGACCTGATCGGCAGGACCGACGTGCCGGTGATCATCGCCGCCGGCACCGACCTGTCGACGGGATCGCGGCTGGGCTTCTACCAGAATGACTTCGACCTGCTCTGCACGGACCTCAGCAGCTTTCGCCTGTCGCGGGCGGCGGCGACGTCCTCGGCAGTGCCGGCCGTGCTTTCCCCCGTGACGCTGGACAACTACGGCGGCACCTGCGGCTACCAGTACCCGGTCTGGGTCGCGGCCGACCTCGAAGGTAGCGAGCGCATGCGGCACTTCGGGCGCGTGCTCAAGCGCTACAAGGAGTTGGATCGGTTCCAGGACAGCAAGGAACGCCCGTTCATCCACCTCGTCGACGGCGGCGTGTCGGACAACATCGGGGCGCGTGGCCTGCTCGAGACGCTGGATGCGCTGGCAGCCAGCTCGGCGCTGCGCGGCGAAGTCGGTTTCGGCGGTCTCCGCGAGATCATCGTGATCATCGTGAACTCGCACTCGGCGCCCAGCGTCAGGTGGGACCGCGAGGAGTCGCCTCCGGGACTCGTGATCCAGCTGCTGCAGGCGTCCGGCGTGCCGATCGACAGCTTCTCGTACGAAACGGTCGAGACGATAAAAGACCGTGCCGAGATCTTCGCGGCCTGGCGCGAACTCCGGGTGGCCGAGGCCCGGCTCGCCGGCATGACGAAGGCCGAGGCGGAGGCGAAGGTCGGGAAGTTCGCGCTGCGGGTCGTCGAAGTGTCCTTCGATGCCATCCGCGACGCAAAAGAGCGTGACTATTTCATGAACCTGCCGACGACGTTCGTGCTCGAGCCGGAGCAGGTCGACCGGCTGCGGGAAATCGCCGGCCGCCTGCTGATGCAGTCGGCCGAATTCCGGGGCGTCGTGGAACGCTTCGGCGGTACGCTGAACGACTAGATGCGTAGCGTCAAAGGCTTGATCCTCTTACACCCTTTTAACAGTCGAATTTGGCGGAGGAGCTGACGGATGGAACCGGCGGCAACCATCGCGAGTCGGTCCATCACAGGCGTCGGGTCTGAACCGTCCGGGGCCGCCAGTATCGTGCTGGCCGGCCGGATCACGGCCCAAACGGCGGCGCCGGTCTGGCAGTCGGCGCTGGCGACGCTGGCCGGCAATCCGGATCGGCCCGTGGTGATCGACGCCTCCGGGCTGGAATACCTTGACGACGTCGGCATCGCTCTCGTTTTCGACCTCCTGCGGCAGAAGCGCTCGCCGGCGGCGACGCTGGAGATCCGCGATCTGGCGCCGAAATTCGCGACTTTGGTCGCCGCCTACGACCCGAATGATTTCGACAGGGCGCCCAGCACACGCAAGCGGGTCGGGCTGTTCGAGCACATCGGCCGTGCCTCGGCCGGGCTGCTGGACTACGCGCAGCAGATGTTCGAGTTCCTGCTCGCTTGCGGGTCCGCCCTGGGCACTGCGCTGCGGCGCCCGTCAACGGTGCGCTGGGGCGAGGTATTCGACGTCGCCACCGAAGCCGGCGCCAACGCCGTGCCGATTGTCCTGCTCGTCGGCTTCCTGATGGGCGTGATCATCGCCTTCGAGATCGGGTTGGTGGCGCAGCAGTTCGGCGCGGTGATCTTCGTCGTCAACGGCGTCGGCGTGGCCATGCTGCGCGAGCTGGGGGCGCTGATGACGGCCATCGTCTTTGCCGGGCGCACCGGCGCCGCATTTGCAGCGCAGATCGGCACACAAAAAGTCAACGAGGAGGTCAACGCGATCTCGACCTTCGGGCTGAGTCCGATCGGCTTCCTGGTGCTGCCGCGGCTGATCGCGGCGACGCTGGTGGTGCCGCTGCTGACGGTGCTCGCCGACGTGGTGGGGATCTTCGGCGGGGCCCTGGTGATGGCGGGCTTCGACGTCGGCTTCGTTCAGTTCTACAACCAGCTGCTGGGCGCGGTCACGGCAGGCGACTTCATCATCGGCATCGTCAAGGGCGCCGTCTTCGGATTCACCATTGCGCTGATCGGCTGCGAGCGTGGCCTGAGTACCGGCGCCGGGGCGATCTCGGTCGGGCTGTCGACGACCGGCGCCGTCGTCACCAGCATCGTGACGATCGTCGTGATCGACGGCCTGTTCACCATTTTCACGAGCTGAGCCCAGCCGTGCCGCCGAACCTACCCGATCCGGCAGCCGTGAAGAGTGACCCGGCACCCGCGGTCAGCGTGAGGAGCCTGCGCATGGGCTACGGCAGCCGCGTGCTACTCGATGAGGCATCGTTCGATGTCCGGCGCGGCGAGATCATGGTCATTCTCGGCGGATCGGGCTGCGGCAAATCGAGCCTGATGAAGAACATCATCGGCCTGTACAAGCCCATGGCCGGCGACATCCTGATCGATGGCAGGAGCATCGTGAAGGCTGCCGCCGCCGAGAAGGCGCTGCTGCAGCGCGGGCTCGGCGTCATGTACCAGAGCGGCGCGCTGTTCGGATCGCTGAACGTGCTGGAGAACGTCCGCTTCCCGCTGGACCAGTTCACCGATCTGGGAATGGCCGAGAAGAACCTGACGGCGCGCATGCTGCTGCGGTTGGTCGAGATGGGCTACGCGGAGTCGCTGATGCCGGGCGAACTGTCCGGCGGCATGCTCAAGCGGGCCGGCATCGCCCGCGCGATGGCGCTGGGGTGCGACATCATGCTGCTGGACGAGCCCTCGGCCGGGCTCGACCCGATCACCGCGGCCAACCTTGACCGGACCATCTTGACCCTGCGCACCAGCCTGGGGTTCACTTTCATCGTCGTGACCCATGAGTTGCAAAGCATCTTCAACATCGCCGATCGGGCAGTCATGCTCGACCCGGTTTCGCGCAGCATCATCGCCGAAGGCAAGCCGGCGGACCTGCGGGATCACAATCCCGATCCGCGGGTGCGCCAATTCTTCAACCGCGAGCCCGATGCGGCCGTGCATACCGCGAGCAGCTAATCATGGAAGAAGGCAAGCGCTACTTCCGGCTCGGATTGTTCGTCTTCCTGACGGTCACGATCCTGGCCGCGATCCTGTTCATCCTGGGGGGAAGGTCGCTGTTCCAGCCGACGTTCACCTTCGAAACGTACTTCTCGGAGTCCGTCGCGGGGCTCGAGGTGGGCTCGCCGGTGCAGTTCCGCGGCGTGCCGCTGGGTCAGGTCGCCGAGATAATGACGTCGGCCTCGGCTTATGAGCGCGAGGTTCCGATCGAGAAGCGCCGCAACTACATCGTCGTCCGGGCCAAGGTCACGTCGTCCAGGGCCGAGGTCGAACAGGTCGCAGCGGACGTGACCCAGATGGTGGGCCTTGGGCTGCGCGCGCAGACGCAGCTTGCCGGGATCACCGGACAGCAGTACCTGGCGCTCGATTTCCTGGACCCGAAGACGCATCCATCGCTGGCCTTCGACTGGCAGCCGAAGTACCGGTACGTGCCCTCGGCCCCAAGCTCCACGGCCGAGATCGTCGGCAGCGCGCAGCGGTTCCTCGCCAGCCTCGACAAGGCCGACGTGAAGGTCTTGGGTCAGAACCTGAACAAGCTGATCGTCGCCGCGAACGACAAGCTCGCCGAATTGCCGCTGCGCGAACTGTCGGCCGACGCCCGCGCACTGCTGAAGTCGACGCGGGCCATGGTCACGGACGTCGACCGCCTCTTTGCCGCTGGCGCACCGCTGGACGGCACGCTGCGCAGCCTCGATTCGGCCAGCGCCCGCCTCGACGGCCTGCTCGCCGACCCGGCGCTGAAGCAGACGGCGGAGAACCTCGCGGCGGCCACAGGGCGGCTGCGCAAGCTCGCCGAGTCCGGCGAACTCGACCGCATGGTCAAGAACATCGACAGCCTGGCCGAACGGATCGACGGCCTGGTGGCGGACAACCAGTACGACGTGCAGTTGATCGTCCGCGATCTGCAGGCCACCGCCGCCAACCTGCGGGCGCTGTCGGAGGCGATCAAGCGATATCCGGCCGGCGCGCTCGTCGGCGGGCCGCCGGAAAAGGTCCAGCTCCCCGGGAAAGAGAAATGAACGCCAAGTCGCTCGCCCTGGCAGCCAGCGCTGCCGTGATCCTCGCCAGCTGCTCGATCGGCAAGCCGATTCCGACGGCGACCACGTACGTCGTCGACCTGTCGACGCCCGCCACCCGCACGGCCAAGATCGAGCGATCGGAGTCGCTGCGCATGGGCGATGTGCGCGTCGCCGCCGCATTCGCCGGGACCAGTCTCGTCTACCGCGTCGATGACGTGCAGTACGCCTCCGATCCGTACAACGCCTTCATCGCCGAACCGGGCGCCGTATTGGGCAGCGCAATGGCGGACTGGCTCGATCGAGCCGGACCGTTCAGGACCGTGGCCCAGCCCGGCAGCCGGCGCAGTGCATCCTACGTGCTCGAGTCGACGGTGACCGACCTGTACGGCGACTTCCGGACGGGCCGCGCGCCTGCGGCGGTGGTGACCGTGCAATTCGCGCTAGTCGACTTGACTGGGACGCGTCCGCGAGTCGTCTTGGAGCGCACGATCAACAGGCGCACGGAACTGGCGCAGGCGTCGCCCGCGGCGCTGGTGGGCGGCTACGGACAGGCGCTGGCCGAGATCCTTGCCGAACTCGACGCTGGCCTCCGTACGGCGATCGCGAAATGAATCGCGCGGGTGTCGCGCCGAAGGCGGGCGTGGCGCGGTCCCGGAAGATGCCGCAGATGCGAACCGAAGGGCAACGCGTCGATCCGGTCGGGCGCACTTCCGGGGCGCAGGGCGGGCGACGGGCACCGCCGGCGACGCTACGGGCCAGCTTGATGGGGCTGGTCCTGCTCCTTTTCTGCGCGCTCGGTGTCGCAGCCGCCGAGGAAGCAGCCGACCCCTACCCGCTGCGTCCGCCCGACACGTCGAGCCCGCGCGACACGCTGAAGAGCTTTCTCGAAAGCGCTGATTACGTCATCAACGAAAGGCGCCGGGGGATTCTCAACGCGCGGGCCTTCCGCAACATGCTCAATGCCACGGACACGCTGGATCTGGGCACCACGCTCGGCAGCGAGGCAGTCACGGTGCAGGTCGAACGGGTGCTGCTGCTGAAGGAACTGCTCGATCGCATCGAACTGCCTGCCTTCGGCGCGATCCCGGGCGACCGCGAAGTCGAGGCGAGCGGACTCACACAATGGACCATTCCGAACACGCGCCTGACGATCGCACGGCAGAAAGAGGGGCCTCGCGCCGGGGAGTTCCTGTTCTCGGCGAGAACGGTCGAGCGGCTCGAAGAGTTCTACCGGCTGGCCAAGGACCTGCCGTACAAGCCAGGCGCGACGACCCCCGGCGTTTACGAGGCATATACGGCGGCGGAGGTAGACAACGTCAGTGACGAACTGCGCAACAGGCTGAAGAAGATCGATGCGTCCAGCCCGCGGTCGACGCTGGTCGGCTTCCTTCAGAGCATTGGCCAGGCCTACGCGCTCGTCGCCGAAGCGGAAGCGAAGCTGAGAGCCGATCCACCCCGAATGGCGATGCCGGAGGCGCGGCAGGTCGAGGCGACAGCACAAAACCTCTTGCGCCGTTCCGTCGATCTGCTTGATCTCAGCAAGGTTCCGGAAGCGTACCGCGCCGACGCCGGTCTGCAGGCCGCGTTGCAGTTGAAGGAGGTCATCGATCGCACGCTGCTGCCGTTCCTTGTGTCGATTCCCGACTCGGCGATGGTCGAGGTGGAGCGCCGACGCGTTGGCGGCCGTTCCGCGGCAGCGGGCGAAGGGTACCGATGGCGCTATCCGAACACCGAGATCGAGATCGTCGAGATCACCGAAGGACCGCGTCGCGGCCAGTTCCTCTTCAGTTCGGAGACCGTCAGGCGCGCCCCCGATTTCTTCGCAAGAGTCCGCGACCTGCCGTATCGGGGACAGGAAAGCGCGAACGAACTCGGCAGGTACTTCTGGTCGGACGTCACTAGCGGTATCTACGACTTGTACGTCTCTTCGCCCGGCTACGTGCTGCCGCAGGCCCATTGGCTCGGGCGGTTGGTCGACCGATTGCCGCCCGCGTTAAAGGTCGTTCGAGGCGAGCAGACGCTGTGGAAATGGATCGTGCTGCTGCTTGGTGGCATGGTCACGATTGCCGCGATCACTCTGGTGTTCCGACTGATCAGGTACCTGGCGCAGCGACTATCGTCGCCGCTGCGGAGCTGGCTGCTGACGGCGCCGCCGGTGCTTGCCGCGCTCATCGTTCTACGGGCGCTCGTATTCTTCGACCAAGGCATCAACCTCACAGGCCACGTGCTTCGCGTCGTCGTGGTCATCGGCGACCTGGCGATGGCAGTGCTGGCCGTCTGGGCGGTGCTCAGGCTGTCGCGCGCCGTCGCGGAAACGCTGGTGTCGCAGTCGAGAATCCGCGCCGGCGGGCACGACGCCAGCCTTATTCACATCGGCATGCGCATTGCGGCGTTCGTCGCCGGCAGCCTGGTGATCATCTATTCGCTGCGCCACCTGGGCGCCGACATGGTGCCGCTGCTGGCCGGGCTTGGCGTCGGGGGTCTGGCGGTTGCGCTGGCGGCGCAGCGGACATTCGCCAACTTCATCGGCAGCCTGATCCTGTTCTTCAACAAGCCGGTGCGCATCGGCGACTTCTGCCGCTACGGCGACCAGGTCGGCACGATCGAGCACATCGGCCTGCTCGCCACCCGCATCCGCTCGCTGGAGCGCTCGGTCGTCACCGTGCCCAACGCCGAGTTCTCGGAAACGAAGATCGACAACTTCGAGATGCGCGACCAGCGGCTGCTCAGGACTGTTCTGAAGTTGCGCTATGAGACCACGGCCGAGCAGATCCGCTACATCCTCGCCAGACTGCGCAAGCTGCTTCTCGGGCACCCGAAAGTGACGCCGGCGCCGGCGCGGGTCCGTTTCATCGGCTACGGTGACTTTTCCAAGGACCTCGAGGTGTTCGCCTACCTGGACTGCGCGGACCACGACACCTTCCTTGCCATCCAGGAGGACCTGCTGCTGCGCATGGAAGACATTGTCAACGAGGCCGGCAGCGGCTTTGCCTTTCCGTCGCAGACTGCGTATCTCACGCGAGATAGGGGCATCGACAGCAAGCGGCAGGGCGAAGCGGAGGCCCGGGTCGAGGATTGGCGCAAGCGCGGCAGGCTGCCATTTCCCGAGTTCGAGGAAGCGGAACGGCATCGGTACGAGAACATTCTCGACTACCCGCCGCACGGCTCGCCGCAGTACGTCCCGCGCCGAAGGTCCGCAGCCGAACGTGCGGCGGACCGGGACATCATGCTGTCGACCAACGAGCTCCCCGACCTGCCGGCCCTGGCCCTGAGACTGCGCGGCAAGTTCCGGCTTGCAGACGACCTGCGCGGGCGTTTCTCCGACGAGACGCGCAAGCTGCTGTCGGAATACGACGGCGGCAGGGACGTGGGACTGAAGGAAGCGCTCGTGCACGAGCTGAACGGGATCATTCGCGGGCCCTGCATCTACGACGAAGCGCGCTTCAGCGAGGTCGCCCTCAGCCCCGAGACCCGCGAGCTGCTGGCCGCCAGCCCCGAAGGAGACGATCTGGCACGCCTGAATCGCATGCTTCTCGACGATGCGTTCCCGAAGGAGCTTTCGATCAAGACGGAAGCGGCCTGACATGACCCGACCTCAAGTGCGCTGATACGATCAGAGGCAATGGACGCGGCCTTCGACCGGGGTCGAAGTGCCGTTGAGCCGACCATTAGAGGTCGCAAATCGTGAAGCAGTCGCGCGTCGTCGTAGCGGTGTTGGCCGGGGTGCTCGCGGTGGGGGCAGCCACCGAGTCGCAGGCCCAGGTGGCTGCCGGCGCAGCCTTGAACTCGGGCTGGCCCGGATACGGCTCATATGCGCCATATCGCTACGGGCTGTACGGGTATGGATGGATCGGCCAGTGGGGGCCTTGCGGCGTGGGCTCCTGCGTCGACGATCCCTACCTGCGCCGGGCGATCCGACTCGAACTGGAACGTCAGGAGTATCTCCGCGAGCTTGAGGAGCGTGCCCAGCACGGCTTCCAGTCCGAAGCAACGCCGCTGTACGGCGTGCGCCGCGACTTGCCGCCTCCTACACCAGAGGCACAGGTGCAGCCGGCCTACCGCGGGTCGGGCGAGATCCGGCCCGAGTTCAGCGGCGCCGGGCAACCCAGCCGCAATTCCGGCGCACCGCTTCGCCGATGAAAAGCCCGGCCATGGGGCCGGGCTTGAAGGGCACCAGCAAAGGAGGAGACAGATCCGCTCGCACTTCTGATCTGGTCCCCGAGAAACGGACGCCACGGAGTTTGGCAGTTTGACTTCGTGTAGGTGGACGATGAAGGCAGGACCGTATCGGAGGTACACGGCCGAGTTTCGTGAAGCGGCGGTGCGGCAAGTGCTCGACGGCGGGCGCAGTGTGCCGCAGGTGGCGCGCTCGCTGGAGATGTCCGAGAAGACCTTGGCCAACTGGGTGGGCAAGGCCAGGCGGGGCCAGCCGCTGCTCAAGCGTGCGCCGGCGCATCCGGTCGATGAGCTGCAGGCCGAGCTGAGCCGGCTGCGCCAGGAGAACGCCCGGCTGAAGCTGGAGAAGGAGATCCTGCGAAAGGCGGCGGCGTACTTTGCGAAGGAGTCGCAGTGAAGTACGCCTGGATCGAAGCCAACCGCGACTCCTACAGCGTCACGCTGATGTGCCGGCAGGCCTGCTCGATGAGCGACGGCGTCCAGGTTCCCCGCTCAGCGAGCCAAGCAGCGGCGCGTCGCAGGGCGTCGCCCTTGGGGACGATGGGTGGAACTGGCATGGGCGACCGAATCAAGCCGGTAGAGCCTAGAGGCGACCAGAATCAGGCAACGCGGCAGACGCCGCCTGGCGAGCCATCCCTGCAGCGACTGCCACTCAGGAAGCGTCATGGGGCCCTTGCGCAGAAGATGGCCGCGTTCCCCGCTCTGGAAAGAACGGCACCGACACCCGATTCACCTCCGTCTACCTCGGTATGAGGCCAGCAGGTGTCTACGAAAGCCGGGGCGATTCAAACACATCACCCAACGATGCCTCTGACGGGCGGGTTCAAAAAGAGCATTAATTTGGTTTGCTGGTCTTGAGTGTTTCCAAGACCTGCTCCATGCCGAACGTCCCTGCCTCTTGGCGTGGTGGAAACTCCCTGAACGTGCTCAGGAACTGGCCGACGTAGGCCTGGGCAGGAACCAGCACGAAGAGTTTTTCAAACATCCACTCCTTGTAGGCCATCGCATCGACACCTGTTTCAAACGGATCACTGCGCAGATTCACGAGTAGAGGAAATACCTTTTCTACCGGGCCGCGATCATAGATGTTTTCGGGCGAGAGTCGAAAGTGGATCTTCCACTGGTTGTAGCGCAAGGCCTCGAGTACGCCGGTATCAGCAAAGTAGAACATTTCCTTGCGCGGCCCCTCGGCGACTTCGCCCTTGAAGTACGGAAGAAAGTTGTAACCGTCTAGGTGGATCTTGTAGTTCATCTCGCCGGCCTTCATGCCTTTAAGCAGTTTCTCCTTCACATTCGCATCGCCAACCGCGGCGAGTAACGTTGGCAGCCAGTCTTCGTGGCTGATGATGTCGTTGATCTGCGTGCCGGGCTTGATGACACCGGGCCAGCGCACTAACTGCGGAACGCGGAAACCGCCCTCCCACCAGGTTGCCTTTTCGCCGCGGAACGGGGACTGGCCACCGTCGGGCCAGGTCATTTTCTGGGCGCCGTTGTCGCTGCTGTAGATGACGATGGTGTTGTCGGCGATGCCGAGTTCGTCGAGCTTCTTGAGGAGTTCACCGACGGTGTGGTCGTGTTCCATCATGCCGTCTGGATAGAGTCCGAGGCCCGTCTTGTTCGCGTATTGTTTTTTCAGACGCGTCCAGTTGTGCATGCGTGTCGTGTTGTGCCAGAGGAAAAACGGCCTGCCGTTCTTGATCGAGCGATCCATAAAGTCGAGCGAACGCGCCAGCAATTCGTCTTCGACCGTTTCCATCCGCTTTTTGGTTAGCGGACCGGTGTCCTTGCATACCTGCTTGCCCATCCTGCCGAAGCGCGGGTCTTCTGTTGGGTCGTCCCTATCGCTCGCCTTGCAGTCGAGCACGCCACGCACGCCGAACTTCGCAGCGAATTCCGGATCCTTTGGATAGTCCGGATCCTCCGGTTCTTCCTCCGCGTTCAGGTGATAGAGGTTGCCAAAAAACTCGTCGAACCCGTGAACCGTCGGCAGGAACTCATTCCGGTCGCCGAGGTGGTTCTTGCCGATCTGCGCCGTGGCATAACCGTGGGGCTTGAGCAACTCGGCGATTGTCGGGTCTTCCTTGAAGAGACCCTGCTTTGCGCCGGGCAGACCGACCTTGAGCAGGCCCGTGCGGAACGGGCTCTGCCCGGTGATGAACGCCGAGCGCCCTGCAGTGCAGGACTGTTGCGCATAGGCGTCGGTGAACAACGCGCCTTGCTTGGCGATGCTGTCGATGTTCGGCGTCCTGTATCCCATCATGCCGTGGTTATAGGCACTGACATTCCAGTAGCCGATATCGTCACCCCAAATCACCAGGATGTTGGGTTTAGTCGTCTGGGCCCGTGTCAATGGTGACAGCAAGAGCGCTGCTAAGGCGAACGCTAGTGCCAGGCGTCGATGCATTTGTTCCATTCGATTCTCTCCGCATGAGCCATTATTTTAAGCCAAGAGGCGAGGATGAGCGCAAAGCATTCACTTGTTCACCCTCTCAGGATCTAAAGGTTATCCCGTAAGCATTACCGTCAAGTCGACAGTTCTGCATTGGAGTGAACTCGGTCGCGTCGGCGACGGCCGGCGCGCTGATCGTGGCGATGCTGGGGTGGCCGCCACGTCGCGATCGGATAGGACCAGCGGACCAAAAGTCCGCCGATCCCCGCCCCGATGGAACCGTACTGCGGCTCTTTGGCAGAGGACGGTTCGAAGCCAACCGACGCTGTCGGGCGGAGTAGATGCCAGCTACAAGCTATTCAAAGAGTCGGCGCCGTCACCTCATCTGACCAGACCTTGAAGCTCTTAAGGGTGTTGGGGCCGAACGCGTTGCTGATCGGGACGTCCGCAGCATCTCGCCCTCGCGCGATCAGCACGCGCCCGATGCGCGGGGCGTTATTGCGAGGATCAAACGTGTACCACTGGCCGCCAAGATAGGCCTCGAACCAGGCCGCAAAGTCGTTCGGCGCGTCCGGTGTGGGCATCCCGATATCGCTCAGGTAACCCGTGCAGTAGCGTGCCGGGATGTTCATGCAGCGGCACAACGCAATGGCGAGATGGGTGTAGTCGCGGCAGACACCGGCGCGCTCGTTGAAAGCCTCCCAGGCCGTCTTCGTGGGCCGAGCGTGCGCGTAGCCAAAAGCGATGTGTTGATGGACAAAATCGCAGATCGCCTGGACGCGCCCCCATCCGGTGGGCGAACGTCCGAACAGATCCCAGGCGGCCTGGGACAACAGATCGGTTTCGCAATAACGACTGCCTAGCAGGAACACCAGGGTTTCTTCTGGTAGGTCCTGCACCAATTGCTGCCCAGCCGCAGGAGCGACGACGTCGGGTCTGCCGGTGTCGTTCACGATCGCAGCGGCCGACAGCCGGACCTCCCCCTTAGGCGCAACGATCCGGCTGCACCAATTGCCGAAGGAATCCCGGTAGGCGGTGATTGCGATGGACGGCCGGGTAATCAGGTGATCAGGAGTGACGATGTCCGAGACGCGCGATGAATGGATGTGCAACGTAAGAATCATCGGCGTCGGCTGCGGGCACTCATAGATCAGTTCATAGCCAACTCGAAGTTGCATT
>JAHEDN010000346.1 GCA_024641225.1 Burkholderiales bacterium
GATCCAAGCGGCCGACGAGTCGACCAGCGAAAGGATGAAGCTCGACGAGCCGGCGGCGACCTTCAGCGGCGCCCCCATGACGAGGTTCAGCGCCGGCACGTTGGCCCATCCCGCGCCAAGCCCGAACATGCCGGCCAGCACACCGATCACGAAGAACAGCGCGAGGCCTTGCGGCGTGCGGTGCAGGCGCCAGTGAACGGCCTTGCCCGAGGCACCGTCGATGAACACGCCATTCATGCCGAGCAGTTCGGCCAGCCGGTCGCTCTGCGGCACATCGGGCTGCTCCGACTTGCGGGCGAGCAGCATCACGGCAACGATACCCAGTATGGCTATGCCGAGGGCAATGCGCACGACAGAAGCCGGCAGCGCCAGTCCCAGCAGCGCGCCGAGGATCGAACTGAAGGAGGCGATCAGCGCCAGCGGCAGCGCCACCCGCATGTTGGCCAGGCCACCGCGAAGCAGCGACGGACCGGCGGCGAGCGCGCTCGACAGCGCCACCAGCAGGCCGGCGCCGCGCACATAGTCGAGATGAAACGGAAAGAAGCCGCTGACCAGGGGAACGAAGAGCACGCCGCCACCGACGCCGGCAGGCACGGCCACCACGCCCAGGAGGAAGCACACCACGAAGAGCGCCAGCGGCCAGAGCCACCAGGCCAGCGCCGCCTCCTGGGACGGCAACGCCACCTCGGTGGCCGCCAGCAAGGGGTCCGCGCCGAAGACGAGCGCAAGAACGCCCGCAGCTATGACCGCCGCCAGGCCTGCCCGGGCAGTCGCACGCCCGGCATCTCGGAAGGTCGAGGTGATCAACTCAGTCAGCGCTCGCCGTTGGGTCGAAGGTGCGGGTGATCGGCGCGCTCGACGATACGCCGGGACGGCGGCGCCGCGCGACTTCTCGCGAAGTGGAATCCGGACGCGCGATCCGGTCGATATACCGGCCGCGCCATGCGCTCGCCATCATTGTGGATGTCGCGCTGCAAGCCCACTACCGCCACCGGTTAGCCGGTCTCACCCATGTGGGGAGTTATTGCGCGTTCGTGAATGGTTAAAGATCGCGGGGCGCCGCGCCTGTCCAGTCGCTTGCGTCGTCGCACGCGAGATCCCTGCGGCTCGCTGGCACGGCATCCGGCCGCTGGCGCATTGCAGGGCGCGGATCGAGAATAGTCAACCGTTGGCGTGCGCCCCCGATCGTCGATCGGGCGCATGCCTGGCAAGGGAGTCATCGTGCAACGCCTGGTCAGTCCACACGGCGGAGGTCCGCTCAAGCCTCTGCTGCTCGAAGGCGAGGCGCGCACGCAGGCGCTCGCGCGCGCGGCCACGCTGCGCAAGCTGCGCGTCAGTTCGCGCGAGAAGGGCGACCTGATCATGCTCGGCATCGGCGGTTTCACGCCGCTCGATGGCTTCATGACGCACGGCGACTGGGAGCGCGTCTGCGACGGCATGAAGCTCGCCAACGGCCTGTTCTGGCCAATACCGATCACGCTGTCGACCAGCAGCGAGCAGGCCGCTTCGTTCCACACTGGCGACGAGATCGCGCTGGTCGATCCGGACTCCGAAGAGATCCTCGCCACCATGCGGGTGAGCGAGAAGTACGCCATCAACAGGAAGCACGAGTGCATGATGGTGTTCCGCACGGCCGACGAGGAGCATCCCGGCGTGCGGATGGTGATGGCGCAGGGCGATGTCAATCTGGCCGGGCCGGTCAAGGTGCTGTCCACCGGCGGTTTCGAGAAGTACGGCGACCTGTTCATGACGCCGAAGCAGACACGACAGATGTTCGACTCGCTGGGCTGGACGCGGATCGCCGCGTTCCAGACGCGCAACCCGATGCATCGCTCGCACGAGTACCTGGCCAAGGTGGCGATCGAGATCTGCGACGGCGTGCTCGTGCATTCCCTGCTCGGCGCGCTCAAGCCCGGCGACATCCCGGCCGACGTGCGCACGCGGGCGATCGCGACGTTGATCGACGGTTACTTCCTCGGGAAGACGGTCGTCCAGGCGGGCTATCCGCTCGACATGCGCTACGCGGGTCCGCGCGAAGCGCTGCTGCACGCGCTGTTCAGGCAGAACTACGGCTGTTCGCACCTGATCGTCGGCCGCGACCACGCCGGCGTCGGCAGCTACTACGGCCCGTTCGACGCGCATCACATCTTCGACGAAATCCCGCAGGACTCGCTGGAGACGCTTGCGCTGAAGATCGACTGGACGTTCTGGTGCTACAGGTGCGGCGGCATGGCTTCGGCGCGCACCTGCCCGCACGATGATGCCGATCGACTCCTGGTCTCCGGCACCAAGCTGCGCAAGTGGCTGTCGGAAGGCGCCGAGGTGCCGGCCGAGTTCAGCCGGCCGGAAGTGCTGGCGATTTTGCGCGATTATTACCAGGGGCTCGCGGCCAGCGAACGCGTGGAAGTGAAACTGTCCGGGCATTCCGCGCGCTGATCGTCCCGGGGTAGATGCGTTACGGACGCTGGTACGGAGCCACGAGTACGATGGCTGCAAACGGTGGTGTTGCACGCGCCACGTGGACTTGGTGGGCGGCCTGCAGCAGCCCTCCTGCACGCTTGGCGGATCCTGCGGGCGATCGACGCGCAGCGGACCAAGTGCAGCGTCAGGCGCGGACAATCGCAGGATGGGGCGCGCTCATACCGGCCCTTTTTTTAGACAGTGGGACTAGCGAACGATGAAGGTCAGTCAGTACATGAGCCAACCGGTGCTGTCGATTGCACCGAAGACCGATTTTCACCTAGCGTACGACCTGATGCTGAGCCGCCGCATTCATCATCTGCCAGTGGTCGACGGCGAAAGGCTGCTCGGCATCGTCGGCGAACGCGACCTGCTGCTGGCGGCTGCGCATTTCGGCCCGGCAGTGGTGCCGGTCGAAGAAATCATGCGCAGCCCCGTCGTGACGGTTTCGGCCAGCGCCACTATCGAGCACGCCGCGCGCCTGCTCGTGCTTCGTCGCGTGGGCAGCCTGCCGGTGCTAGACCGCCGCAAAGCGATGGTGGGCATCATCACCGAGACCGACATGTTCAAACTCACGGCCGGCATGCTGCACCCTAGGCCAGCGCCGGCAGGCCGTCGCCGCAAGACCGCTTCGCCCAAGGCAACCGGCACGAAAAAACCTGCGCGCAAGGCGACGACGCGGAAGAAGTGAACCCGGCAGCGCCGCCGCATGACTGACTGCGGCAGTAGCCCTGCACCAACACCCCGGTCAGAGACCGAGTTCACCCTGTCGCTGAGGTATCGGACTGCAGGCCCGTCGCACTCGAGCAGGCCGATCCGCGAGCCCGTAGCGGGACATCCCATCCGGCGCTTGCCGATGCACGCGGGCGACGCCGTGCAACTGCGCCTGAGGCCCTCTTCGGCGAACAGACACTCGTCGTGCGCGCCGCCGTGGCCGAGCAGAGTTGTCCCGCCTGCCGCGAACGCCGCTCGCGCGAAACCGCGGGGAACGCGGCAGGGCTGACCGCTGAACAGGATGCGCAGTACGACTCGATCTGGGATCAGCCATGAGCGACACGCAGCAACCAGCCGGGCTCGGCGCCGTCCGTATCGACGACGAGGGCTACCTGGTCGACCCGACCGACTGGACCGAGGCAGTGGCGCAGGCGCTCGCCGGACGGGAGAACCTGACCCTGACCGACCTGCACTGGCGGGTTCTGCGCTTCATGCGCGCGTTTCACGACGAGCATCAAGTGGCCGCCGACGCTCGCTTCGTCATCAGGTTTCTGGCAGAAGACGCCGGGCTGGGCGCAGGCGCTCGCAGCAGGCTTTTCGAACTGTTTCCCTACGGCTACGTCAAGCAGGCGTGCAAAATCGCAGGAATGCGCCG
>JAHEDN010000022.1 GCA_024641225.1 Burkholderiales bacterium
GGCCCCGACGGCGTCTGGTGGGTGATCGGCCATCGTACGCAGGCGCCGTCCGGGCTGGGCTACGCGCTGCAGAACCGGATGATCGTCTCGCGCCTGTTTCCGGAGGCGTTTCGCGAACTGCGGGTGCAGCGTCTTGGCGCGAGCTTTCGCAGCCTGCTCGACATGCTGTACCGGGCGAGCCCGGTCGGCGAAGGCGCGACCCCGCGCGTGGTGCTGCTCACACCGGGACCGTACAGCGAGACCTACTTCGAGCACGTCTACCTGGCCCGGTACCTCGGAATCCCGCTGGTCGAGGGCGGCGACCTCACGGTGCGCGACGACCGCGTGTTCCTGAAGACGCTGCACGGGCTCGAGCGCGTCCACAGCATCCTGCGCCGTCTCGACGATGACTACTGCGATCCGCTCGAACTGCGCAGCGATTCGGCGCTAGGCGTGCCGGGCCTGCTGCAGGCCGTGCGCGCCGGCCAGGTGCTGGTCGCCAACGCCCTGGGATCGGGTTTCCTCGAATCGCCGGCAGTCGCCGGCTTCCTGCCGGCGATTGCCCAGCGGCTGTTCGGCGAGAAGCTGGTGCTGCCCTCGCTCGCGACATGGTGGTGCGGCGAAGCGGCGGCGCTGGCGCAGGCGCTGCCGCAACTGGACCGGATGGTCGTCAAGCCGACCTGCGCCGCGCAGGCGCGGGTGCGGCAGTGGGACACCGAGGTCGCCTCGCGTCTCGACCGGACACGTCGTGACGAGCTGGCGGCGCAGATTCGTGCACGGCCGGACGATTACACGTTGCAGGACTACTTGCCGCTTTCGGAGGTGGCGATCTGGCGCGACGGCAGCCTGCAGCCACGCGCGGCGATGCTGCGCGTCTACGCGGTGGCCGACGGCGCCGGCGGCTGGCATGCGCTGCCGGGCGGCCTGACGCGGATCGCCGGAGACGAGCAGGTCGTGACGATGGCCCGCGGCGGCTCGAGCGTCGACACGTGGGTGCAGGCGCGCGGTCCGGTCGAGGTCTTCTCGATGCTGCCCGGTCCGCTTTCGGCAGCGGCGCTGGAGTCGGCGCGCCGGCCGGTCACCAGCCGTGCCGCGGAGAACCTGTTCTGGATGGGCCGCTACGCCGAGCGGGCCGAGTTCGGCGTGCGGCTGGCGCGCGCCACGCTGGCGCTGCTCGGCGAGGATGCGGACGTTCCGCGGCCGCTGCTCGACACGGTGGCGCGGCTGGTGCTGCTGCAGGGCCTGGTTCCCGACGGCGTGCCGATGCCGTCGCAGCGGCTTGCAGTGTTCGAGCGCACGCTGATCGCGTCACTGTTCGACGAACTCGACGGACGCAGCGTGGCGTTCAGCATCGCGTCGCTCGCCCGCGCCGGCGAGCAGATCCGCGAGCGGCTTTCGGCCGAGCACGTGCGGCTGATCGCGCAGACGCTTGCCGAGCTGCGTGCGGCGCGCGACACGGCCGCGGCTGATGGTGTGCTGACCGAAGACGAGGCGGTCGAGATGCTGCAGCAGCTCGAGCTTCGGCTGGCCGCGGTGACCGGCGCGCAGGCCGACCGCATGACCCGTGACGAAGGGTGGCGGCTGCTGACCGTCGGCCGCCAGATCGAGCGGCTGGCCACGCTCGCCGGCAGCCTGCAGGTGATGTTCGAGACACAGCAGGCACTCACGGAAGAGGGCTTCGAACTGGCGCTGCAACTCGCCGACAGCGTCATCACCTACCGCGCCAGGCACCAGCGCTGGCAGCACCCGGTCGCGCTGGTCGAACTGCTGGTGCGCGATCATTCCAATCCGCGCTCGCTGGCCTGCGTGGTGCGCACGTTGCGGCAGGAACTTGCGCAGCTGCCGGCGCCGCACGGCGACGAACTGCTGGCCCGGCTGGCGCCGACCGCACAGTGGCCGTCGATCGAAGTGATGACCACGGCCGGCGCCGACGGTCACATGCACACGCTGCTCGAACTGGTCGATTCGCTCGCGGCTGCCAGCATCGGTCTGTCCGAGTCGATCGGCAGTCGCTTCTTCAGTCACGCCGAACCCGGTTTCCACATGGTGCGCGCATGAGCGCCGCCCGGCCGCTCCGAAGGCGCTCGTTCCCCCTCGGGGGGGCCGCCCGCAGGGCGCAGGGGGCGCATTGAACGCTGCCCGTCCGCTGCGCGTGGTGCACGAGACCATCTACCACTACGCGCCGCGCGTCGAAGTCGCTTATCACCTGGCGTGCCTGATGCCGCAATCCGGCCATGCGCAGCAGGTCGCCGACGCGGAGCTTGCCGTCGAGCCGAAGCCGGCGCAGGAGACCACCTCGACCGATGCCTTCGGCAACCTGCGGACCTATTTTGCGCTGTTCACCCCGCACGACGTGCTGCGCGTGCGCGCCGAGAGCCGGGTCGTCGTCACGCCGAGGTTCGATGATCTCGATCCCGGGCGCAGTGCACGCTGGGAAACCGTGCGCAGCACGTTGCGCTACCGCGTGCGCGCGCCGTTCTGGCCGGCGGCGGATTTCCTGTATGCCTCGCCCTTCGTGCCGATGCTCGACGAACTGCGTGCTTACGCGGAGCCGTCGTTTCCGTCCGGACGCCGGCTCGTCGCGGGCGCGATCGACCTGATGCACCGGATCCACGCCGATTTCGACTACGAGCCGGCCAGCACCGCGATCAACACGCCATTGGAGGAGGTGTTCGCGCAGCGCCACGGCGTATGCCAGGACTATGCGCACGTGATGCTGGGCTGCCTGCGCGCGCTGGGTCTGCCGGCTGCGTATGTCAGCGGTTACCTGCTGACCCGACCAGCAGCCGGACAGCCGCGGCTTCTGGGCGCCGACGCATCGCACGCGTGGATTTCGGTCTGGTGCCCTCAGCTCGGCTGGATCGACCTTGATCCCACCAACGACCTGGTCGTCGGTACCTCGCACGTCACGCTCGCGGTGGGTCGCGACTTCGGCGACGTGACTCCGCTGCGCGGCGTGATCCGTGGTGGCGGCGAGCACACGATGCGGGTGGCGGTCAGCGTCGTGCCAGGGTAGGGCAGCCGCCGGCCTGCTCTGTCAGCCTGGGCCGGACGTCGCGCGTTAATGCGGTGCGGCCCGAGGTGGGCCGCGTGGCGACCTGAGGAGCTGCCGTGATCGAATCCCTGCAATCGGTGTTTGCATCCAGTCCGCTGCTCTCGGGCGGCACCACGTTGGCGGTGATCGGCATCCTCGCCATGTGGCTGCGCGAGGTTCCGGCCAAGGGGGCGGCGTGGGCCAAACACTTCCTCGTCACCACGCTGACCGTGGACAGCCGCGACGAGCTCATGTTTCCGGCGCTGGTCGAGTACATGGACAGTCGCGACGTGCTGCGCCGGATCAACAACTTCACCGTGCGCACGGTGCGCCAGCAGAGTTCCACCTACCAGAGCCTGCAGGATGAACTGCAGCAGGGCGGGCGGCCGGCGGCGCTGTTCTCGCCAGGCGAAGGATTTCACCTGTTCGTGCTCGACGGGCGGCTGATGTGGATGAAACGCGAGGTCCAGGTGGCCGCCGTCGTGGTCGAGAAAATCACGCTGTCCACCTTTGGCCGCGACAAGCGCCTGCTCGAGGCGATTGTTCACGCGGCGATGAACCACCGCATCGAGCGCGAGCTGAACCGCATCGCGGTTTACGTGCCGAGCCCGTACAACAACGAGTGGACGCGGGCGCGGCTGGGCAACAACCGCAAGCTCGATTCGGTGGTCCTCAAGGCAGGCCAGAGGGAGGCGGTGCTCGCCGACCTGGAGCGCTTCTTCGCCGCGCGTGAGCGCTACGAGACGCTTGGCATCCCGTGGCGCCGCGGCTACCTGCTTTACGGTCCACCGGGAACGGGCAAGACTTCGCTGGTCACCGCGCTCGCCTCGGAGCTGTCGTTGAACGTCTGCGTGCTTTCGCTCGCCTCGCCCAACGTCACCGACGAGAAAATCGGCAACCTTCTGGCCAGCGTGCCGCGGCGCTCGGTGATCCTGATCGAGGACGTCGACGCATTCTTCCAGGCGCGCAGCAAGGCCGACACCGGCGTCAGGGTGTCGTACTCGGGTTTCATCAACGCGCTCGACGGCGTCGCCGCGCACGAGGGTTCGGTCGTGTTCCTGACCACCAACCATCCGCAGCTGATCGACGAGGCGGCGATCCGCTCGGGCCGCGTCGACTTCCGCATGGAGCTCGGCCTGTGCGATGCAAGCCAGCTGGAGCGGATGTTCCGCAAGTTCTTCGACGACGGGACAGCCGCAGCGCGATTTGCCTGCGCTGTGGCGGCGGACCGCTGGTCGCCGGCGCAGGTGCAGGAACGGCTGCTCAAGGCGGCAAACGTCGACGAAGCGATCGGGCTGTTCGTCGAGTCGCCCTTGGCGGAGACGGTCGAGTTGCGGCGCGCGGCTTGACCGATTTACAGCGCCGGAGCCGGGCGGCCGCGGGCCTTGATCGCGGGCAACGGCGCCATCTCGACGGATCTCTCGGCAACTTCGGCCGGTCGTCATTGCTTTGTTCGCCGCAGCCGTTGAGTGTCGTCAATGCGGCTCGGCGAGGAAGTTTCATGCTTCGTTCGTAGGTGCGGGCGGTGCGCCGAAACGCGGCCCGTGTTGTCGGCGGCGCCCGAACCAGGAGTGTCGCCATGGCAAGACCACGTCTCAAGCGGGTTGCGGCGCGCGCAGGCAGAGAAGACAAGGAAGCGCCGCCGCCGCGAGTGCGTCCTGCGCTGAAGGCGGTCGAGCCGCCGTCCGAGGAGTACCTCGCGGAGCCGGTGCCGCTGGCCAATTACGATCGCGCCATCCGCGCCGCGGTGGCCCGCGCCAGCCGCGGCATCGCCTGGCCCTCGCTGGTCTCGGCCTGGGCCGACTGGTACTGGCACCTGGCCGCCGCGCCCGGCAAGCAGATGGAACTGGCGAGCAAGGCGCAGCGCAAGGCGAGCCGCTTCGCGCTGTATGCGCTGGAATGTGCGCAGGGGGACGTCGCGCCCTGTATCGAACCGTTGCCCCAGGATCGGCGCTTCGTGGATGGCCGCTGGCAGGAAGCTCCCTTCAGCCTGATCTACCAGTCGTTCCTGCTCGCCCAGCAGTGGCTGTGGAACGCGACCAACCACGTCACCGGCGTGAGCCGTCACCACGAGCGGATGGTGACGTTCACGGCGCGCCAAGCGCTCGACGTGCTGAGCCCGACCAACTTCGTGTGGACCAACCCGGAAGTGCTGGCGCGCACGGTGGAGACCGGCGGGGCGAACCTCGTACAAGGCTCGATCGACTGGTGGCGCGATGCGCTGGCTGGTTTCGCGGGTCGGCCGCGGATGGACGGCGTGACGTTCCGGCCCGGGCAGGAGGTTGCCGTCACGCCCGGCAGGGTCGTGCTGCGCAACGACCTGATCGAGCTGATCCAGTACGCGCCGGCGACGCCGACCGTATACGCGCAGCCGATCGTGATCGTGCCGTCGCCGATCCTGAAGTACTACATCCTGGACCTGTCGCCGCACAACTCGTTGGTGAGCTACCTGGTCGGACAGGGCCACACGGTGTTCATGCTGTCGTGGCGCAATCCGGACGTACGCGACCGCGAACTCGGTGTTGATCACTACCTGCGGCTCGGCATCCGCGCGGCGATCGATGCGGCGGGGGCGATCAGCGGCGCGCCGAAACTACATGCGGTCGGCTACTGCCTCGGCGGGACGTTTCTGGCGATGCTCGCGGCGTCGATGGCCGGCCATGGCGACGACCGGCTCGCCTCTCTGACGCTGCTCGCTGCGGAAGTCGACTTCACCGAGGCCGGCGAGCTTTCGATCTTCATCGACGACAGCCAGCTCGCCTACCTCGAGGACCTGACCTGGGAGCAGGGCTACCTCGACGGCCGGCAGATGGCGGGCGCGTTCACGCTGCTCAATTCCAACGATTTGATCTGGTCGCGCATCGTCAGGCAATACCTGATGGCCGAGCCGCGCACGCTTACCGACCTGACAGCGTGGAATGCGGACACGACGAGGCTGCCGCACCGCATGCACACCGAATACCTGCGCAACCTGTACCTGAACAATGATCTGGCCTCGGGACGGCTGCGCTTCGACGGGCGGGCGCTCGCGCTGGCCGATATCCGCGTTCCGGTGTTCCTGGTCGGCACCGAACGTGACCACGTGGCGCCTTGGAAGTCCGTCTACATGCTGCACCTCTACGCGGACGCCGACATCACCTTCTGCCTGACCAGTGGCGGGCACAACGTCGGCATCGTCAATCCGCCGCAGGCGGAGACGCCACCGCGTCACTACCGCATCGCGACCAAGCATGCCGATGACCGTTACGCCGACCCGGATCAGTGGTTCGCGCGAAACAAAGCGCACGAGGGTTCATGGTGGCCGGCGTGGCAGTCGTGGCTTGCCGAACGCTCGGGCGAGCGCGGCAAGCCGCCGACGATGGGCAGCAGGGACTTGGCGCCGATCGGCGCGGCGCCGGGCACGTACGTGCTGATGCGCTAGCCCGACGCCTGCGAGGGCGCGGCATCGAACTTGCCGGCCTGGTAGTCGCTGATGGCCTGCGCGATCTCCTCGCGCGAGTTCATTACGAAGGGCCCGTGAGCGACGACGGGTTCGCCGATTGGCTCGGCATGGCCGAAAAGCAGCACGGCGTCAGCGAGCCCGCCGATGTCGACGCGGTCGCCGCCTTCGCTGAGTTCGGCGAGCGTGTGCGCCGGCGCCGGTTCGCCACTGACGTCGATGCGGCCACGGACGACATAGAGGAACACGCTGCGGCCTGCGAGCTCGGAAAATGCGATGCGACCGCCGCCGCGCAGTTCGATGGTCGACATAAACGCGCCGGTCAGCGAGCGGATCGGACCCTCGGCGCCGTTCCATCGGCCTGCAATTAGGTTCAAGCGACCCAGTCCATCAGCGGTCGGCAGCGAAGGAATCGACTCGCGCTGCAGCCCTGTGTACGCGGGCCGCGTCATCTTCAGCCGCGCCGGCAGGTTGACCCACAGTTGCAGGATTTCCAGCGGGCCGCCGCTCCGCTTGAAGGCCTCCGGCGAAAGCTCGGCGTGTATCAGCCCGCGGCCGGCGGTCATCCATTGCACGCCGCCGGCGCGGATCACGCTCTGGTGGCCCGCGGTGTCCAGGTGCGCCAGTTCTCCGTCGAGGATGAAGGTCACCGTTTCAAAGCCGCGATGCGGGTGCGGCCCGAACGGCAGACCGCGATTGCCGGGCGGGTAGACCTGCGGTCCGTGGTGATTCAGGAACAGAAACGGATCGATCTGGTCGAGATCCGGCGCCGGCACCGGCCGGCGGGTTACCAGTTCGCCGATGTCATCGCGCTGGGCCGGATGGAGGCGTTTGATCGTCCTTGCGGTCACGCTATGCCCTGTCCTTTGCGACCGCAAGCGGTCGTCGAGATTTACTGCGCGTACCAGCCGCCGTCCATGTTGTACGCGACGCCGCGGATCTGGTCGGCAGCCGGCGAGCAGAGGAAGACCGCCATGGCGCCGATCTGCTCGGTCGTGACGAAGTCCAGTGATGGCTGCTTGTCGCCGAGCAGCGCGCGTCGCGCCGAGTCGTTGTCGAGGTTGTCACGCGCGGCGCGGGCGTTGATCTGCTTCTGCACCATGGGGGTCAGAACCCAGCCGGGGCAGATCGCATTGCAGGTCACGCCTGTGGTCGCGCTTTCCAGCGCCACCACCTTGGTCAGCCCGATGATGCCGTGCTTGGCCGCCACGTAAGCGACCTTCTGGACCGAGGCGACCAGCCCGTGTACCGAGGCGATGTTGATGATCCGGCCCCAGTTGGCCTGCTTCATCTTCGGCAGCGCCATGCGTACGGTGTGGAAGGCGGAGGAGAGGTTGATCGCAATCACGGCGTCCCAGCGCTCGGTCGGGAAGTCCTCGATCGGTGCCACGTGCTGGATACCCGCGTTGTTCACCAGCACATCGACGCGGCCGAAGCGCGACTCGGCAGCGCGGACCATGTCCTCGATCTGCGACGGGCGGCTTATGTCGGCACCGTGATACATGGTTGCCGTACCGAGTGCCTGCAGTCCCTTTTCGATGGCGGCGATCGCTGCGGCGTCGCCGAAGCCGTTGACGACGATGTTCGCGCCCTGCGCGGCCAGTGCCCGGGCGATGCCCAGACCAATGCCGCTGGTCGACCCCGTAACCAGAGCAGTCTTGCCTTTCAACATGGTTGCCACTCCTTCCGCTTCAAATCCGTCGCGCTGCTAGTATGCCGGCGAATTTTCCTGCGCCGGCCCGCCGCAACCGGCTGTCCCGCAATGTCGAACGCGCCGCGATTCGAATCGGTTCAGTGCCTGAGCCCTGCCGGGCTGCACCGCATGGCCTACGCGGAGTGGGGCGACCCGCACAACCCGCGCGTTCTGGTGTGCGTGCACGGCCTGACCCGGCTCGGGCGCGACTTCGACCGTCTGGCGCGCGCTCTCTGCGATCACTATCGCGTCGTCTGCCCGGACGTCGTCGGTCGCGGCCGCAGCGACTGGCTGCGCGAGCCGATGCACTACGCCGTGCCGCAGTACGTCGCCGACATGGTGACCCTGATCGCGCGGCTCAACGCGCATTCGGTGCACTGGGTCGGTACTTCAATGGGCGGGCTGATCGGCATTTCGTTTGCCGGCCTCGTCGACTCGCCCATCTCGCGTCTGGTGATCAACGACGTCGGGCCGCGGCTCGACGCGGCGGCGCTGGTCCGTATCGGCTCGTACGTTGGAAAGCCGGTGCGCTTTGCCGACCTGGAGCAGGCGATCGACTACGTCGCGACCGTCGCCGCCCCGTTCGGTCTGCGCACGCGCGAGGAGTGGCGCGAGATCACCGAGCCGGGCCTGCGCCCGGACGGAGGCGGGTGGTTGCTGCACTACGACCCGCTGATCGCAAAGCCGTTCGCGGCGGTCACGCCGCAGTCGGCGGCGGCAGGCGAGGCGGCCATGTGGAAGCTTTACGACTCGATTGGCTGCCCGACGCTGATCACGCGGGGCGCCGAATCCGACCTGCTGGCGCGGGAAACGGCCGAGGAGATGGCGTGTCGCGGGCCGCGCGCGCGGCTGGTCGAATTTCTGGGCGTCGGCCACGCGCCGATGTTCTTCCACGACGACCAGATTTCGGTCGTCCGTGATTTTCTCCTGCAAGGATGACGATGACGATCAAGCGTTTTCACAGCGGGCCGCGGATGAGCCAGGCGGTGGTCAGCAACGGCATGGTGTTCCTGGCGGGCCAGGTCGCAGAGGACACCACGCAGGATGTCGCTGGTCAGACGCGCCAGGTGCTGGCGGCGATCGACCGGCTGCTCGCCGAGGCGGGCAGCGACAAGTCGCGACTGCTCGCGGCGCAGATCTTCCTCGCCGACATGGCCGACTTCGCGGCAATGAACAAGTCGTGGGAGGCCTGGGTCGTGCCCGGCCAGACGCCGGCCCGGGCCACGGTTCAGGCGGCGATGGCAAAGCCCGAGTACAAGGTCGAGATCGTCGTCACCGCCGCGGCGGACTGAGGTCCGCCGTCAGAAGACGCCCGCCGCCAGGCCGGCGGCGAGTCCCGCGCCGACCTCAGCGCAACGGGCGAGATCTCCCGGACCGATCTTCTTCGGCGCGAGGATGGCCTCAGGCGTCTGCGCGCTCGTGATCACGATCAGCGCAGGCGCAACCGGCTTCAGGCGCAGGCCCGTCGCGATGCGTTCGATCTGGCGCGCCGCCCCTGCGCCGTCGGAGCCTGCGCAGACCATTGCCGCATAGGGTCGGCCGTTGATCCGCTCGAGCGCGGCGTAGTAGACGCGGTCGAAAAAGTCCTTCATCAGGCCCGCCATGCTCGCCAGATTCTCCGGTGTGACGAACAGGTAGCCGTCCGCGGCGAGCACGTCATCGGGCTGCGCATCGGGCGCGTGCAGCAGCCGTACTTCGACCCCTTCCTCGGCGCGGGCCGCTTCGGCAGCGGCGCGCGCCATCTGCCGCGCGCCGCCGGTGTGGCTGTGCCAGACGATCAGCAGCCGCTTCATGCCTTGGCCATGGCCAGCGGATCCTGCAGAAAGAATTCGGCGAGCAGCCCGTACCAGTCGGGAAATGCGTCGCGCAGCCGCTGCGGCGCGACGAAGAACGCCTCGCTCGATACCGCGAAGAACTCGCCGGGGTCGGTGGCGGCATAGGCATCGAGCGGCAGGCGCGCGAAGTACGGGTCGGCCTGCGGCGATTCGGGATCGATGTCGGGCGGGATCTCCGCTTCGATGAGATCCAGTTCGGCGTTCAGGCGCTCGAACGCGTCGGACAGCGCCTGCCGCCAGCGCCGCGCGCTGAGCGCCGGGTGCAGGCGGCGGTCGAACGGGGGGATGCCATCGGCATCGCCATTGGCCATGTCGAGCTTGTGCGTGAACTCGTGAATGACGACGTTGGCATCCGGGTGTCCCGACTGCGCGTCCGCCCACGACAGCAGCAGCGGGCCGCCGTCCCAGGCCTCGCCGGCGATGGGTTCGACATATTCGTGCACCACGCCGGCCTCGTCGGTGACTTCGCGCGGCACGAGAAACTCGTCGGGGTAGACGACGATGCTGGTCCAGCCACGGTAGCCGTCGAGGCCGAGTCGGAGTACCGGCAGGCAGGCCTGCGCGGCAATGCTGACCTGCATCGCCGCGGTCAGCTGCAGATCACCGGCGGCGGCCATCTCCTTTTCGGCAAGAAACTGCTGTGCGAGCGAGCGCAGCTGCTGGCGCTCGCCTTCGTCGAGCCGCAGGAGAAATGGCAGCGAGGTGAGCGTCTCGCGCCACATCTGGTCGTCAATGCGGACAGGAGTGGCCGGGCGCAGGCGGTCAAGCAGCGTCTTCAGCATGGGACGATTGTGCCGCAGCGCGATAATCGGTCGCACCTGTTCGAGGAAGACATGGCTGCACGCGACATCGGCGACGTCGGAGGATTGGCACCGGAGACGATCGACCCGGCGGCCGTGCGCGCGCTGGTCGTGCCTCTTTACGGCGACCGCGCGCTTCGAACGGGCGAGCCGTTCGTCGCGCATGCGGACGGAATGGTCGAGATCGTGCGCGAGCTGCGCGCCGATCCCGACCTGCTGGCAGCCGCCTACCTTTTCGGCATCCATGACGTGCTGCGCGATGCCGACGAATGGCTGCGCGCCCGGTTTGGCACCGCCGTGGCGCAACTGGTGGCCGACCTGCGCCAGCTGATGCGCCTCTCGGAGACGACGCGCGCGCGCCCCCAGGGCGGCGGACAGGCCGAGGGGCTGCGCAAGATGCTGCTTGCCATGGTCAACGACGTGCGCGTCGTGCTGCTGAGGCTGGCCTCCCGCGAGCAGACGTTGCGCTGCTTTGCCGCCCGCAAACGGGCCGGCGCCGATGACGCCCAGCAGACCGCGATCGCGCGCGAGACGCTCGACCTTTACGCGCCGCTGGCCAACCGGCTGGGCGTGTGGCAGCTGAAGTGGGCGCTCGAGGACCTGGCGTTCCGCCTGCTCGAGCCGGAAATCTACAAGCAGCTCGCGCGCCTGCTCGACGAGAAGCGCGTCGAGCGTGAGCGGTTCATTGCCGATGCGGTGGCGCAGGTGCGCGGACGTCTCGCCGCTGCCGGAATCGATGCCGAAGTCAGTGGCAGGCCCAAACACATCGTCAGCATCTACAACAAGATGCAATCGAAGCAGCTCGCCTTCGACGAGATCTACGACGTGCGCGCGCTGCGTGTGATCGTCGGCGAAGTTGCCCAGTGCTATCAGGCGCTGTCACACGTGCACGAGATGTGGTCGCCGGTCGAGGGCGAATATGACGACTACATCGCGCGGCCGAAGCCCAACGGCTACCAGTCACTGCACACGGTCGTGCGCGATGCTGCCGGCCGCACGCTGGAGATCCAGATCCGCACGCGCGAGATGCACGAGTTCGCCGAATTCGGCGTCGCTGCGCACTGGCATTACAAGGAGGGCGGACGCAAGGCCGTCGGGGCCGACCGGCAGCGCGTGGCCTGGCTGCGCCAGCTGCTGGCGTGGCGCGCGGAAGTCGACAAGCCGCTGCCATCGGCTAAGACCGACGAGCGGACTTATGTGCTGACGCCGCAGGGACGCGTGGTCGAGCTTCCCGCCGGCGCCACGCCGATCGACTTCGCCTATCACGTGCACACGGAACTCGGTGATCGCTGCCGGGGCGCGCGGGTCGACGGCGCCCTGCTGCCGCTGAATCGTCCCTTGAGCAACGGCCAGACCGTCGAAATCATCTCCGCGAAGTCGGGCGGTCCCAGCCGCGACTGGCTCAACGCCGAACTCGGCTACCTTGCCAGCGCCCGTTCGCGCCAGAAGGTGCGGCACTGGTTCAACTTGCTCGAACTCGAGCAGTCGACCGCCAGTGGCCGCGCGGTCGTCGAACGCGAGCTGCAGCGCCTGGGCAGGACCGCGGTCAAGCTCGACGACCTGGCCCGCAGGCTCGGCTTCGCTTCGGTCGACGAACTGTCGCTGGCGGCGAGCAAGGAAGAGTTCAGCCTGCGCAGCATCGAGCAGGCGCTGGTGACGACGCCGGGGGCGCCCGTCCAGGAGACGCCTGCGCCGGTCGTTGGCAAGGCGGAGGCCGGCAGGGCGGCTGCGCGAGGAAAAGGCGGCGTGCTGGTCGTCGGCGTCGACTCGCTGATGACGCAGATGGCGCGCTGCTGCCGACCGGTGCCGCCCGATGAAATCATCGGCTTCGTCACCCGCGGCCGCGGCGTCTCGGTGCATCGCGCCGCGTGCGCCAATGCGTCCGCTCTTGCCGACCGGCAGCCCGAAAGGCTGATCGAGGTCGCGTGGAGCGCGACGCCTGACGCTGTCTACCCGGTCGATGTTGCCGTGCTGGCGCAGGACCGTTCCGGCCTGCTGCGCGATATCTCCGAGGTCTTCGCACGGGAGAGGCTCAACGTGGTCGGCGTCAACACGCTGTCGCGGCGGGGCGAGGCGCAGATGAACTTCACCGTTGAGGTCGCCGACGGTTCGTCGCTGCGCCGCGCGCTGGCGCAGATCGCCGAGGTCGGCGGCGTCTACGCGGCAAGGCGTCGTTAGCGCAGGGGTTCCGTGATCGCACGATGCCTTGGCCGACTGGCCGAGGGCCGCGAGACTACCCTCGTGTATCATTCGCGTCCGCGACAGGCGCGTAGCTCAGTTGGTTAGAGCACCACCTTGACATGGTGGGGGTCGGTGGTTCGAATCCACTCGCGCCTACCAGCGAAAATCGCACAGGGGAATCGAAGATGGCGTCTTTCCGAACTACGTTCACCGGCAGCTGATCGGCCCGGACGAGTTCGCCTTTGCGAAGAAAAGTGCGGCTCGCCCGCACTTTTTTTTCGTCGGAGATCCTGAACATGATTTCGATTCGCCTTCCAGACGGCTCCAGCCGCTCCTTTGACAATCCGGTGAGCGTGGCCGAGGTGGCCGCTTCGATCGGACCGGGACTGGCCAAGGCGGCGCTCGCCGGCAAGGTCGATGGCAGGCTCGTCGACACGTCGCACGCGATCGACGGCGATGCCACGCTCTCGATCGTCACCGCGAAAGATGCCGATGGACTGGAAATCCTGCGCCACTCGACGGCGCACCTGCTCGCCTATGCGGTCAAGGAACTGTTTCCCGAGGCCCAGGTCACGATCGGTCCGGTGATCGACAACGGCTTTTATTACGACTTTTCCTACAAGCGGCCGTTCACGCCCGAGGACCTCGAGGCGATCGAGAAGAAGATGGCCGAACTGGCGAAGAAGGACGAGCCGGTGGCGCGCGAGGTGTGGAAGCGCGATGACGCGGTCAAGTTCTTCGAGTCGATCGGCGAGAAGTACAAGGCGGAGATCATCTCGTCGATTCCGGCCAACGAGGACATCTCGCTCTATCGCGAGGGAGGTTTCATCGACCTGTGCCGCGGTCCGCACGTTCCCTCGACCGGGAAGCTGAAGGTCTTCAGGCTGATGAAGGTCGCCGGCGCGTACTGGCGGGGCGACTCGCGCAACGAGATGCTCCAGCGCATTTACGGCACGGCCTGGGCATCGAAGGATGAACAGGACGCCTACCTGAGGATGCTCGAGGAGGCCGAGCGCCGCGACCACCGCAAGCTTGGCCG
>JAHEDN010000347.1:0-1555 GCA_024641225.1 Burkholderiales bacterium
CAACGACCAACAGGTCGAGCTGGTCGATGGCCTTCAGCGTCTCGGCCTGGTTCGGCAGCGCCTTGACGATGTCGCTCGAATAGACGAACCAACCCTTGATCGGGTACGGCTTGCCCGTGAGCGTCGCCTCGCGGATGCCGGTGGTCACCGCCTCGTACGCAAACGGGTACTTGCTTCCCTCCGGGTTGTCGGCCAGCGGCTTATCCGATGCGGAGTACTTGGGCAGGGGGTAGCCGGCGACCTTCACCGTGTTCGAGATGAAGATGCCGCCCTTGCGCCCCCAATTGCCGAGCAACGCGTTGACGAGCGCCACCGCGCGGCTGCGCTGCGTATCGTCGCCGTTCCAGTTCACGCGGCGGCCGGGATGCACCAGGCTCGACGGCCGGTAGCGAGCGAACTCTCTCGCGGTCGCGCGAATCAGCTTCGCGTCGAGCCCGGTTTCCTGCGCCGCCCACTCGGGCGTGTAGGCCTTGATCTCGGTAACGAACTTGTCGAAGCCGTGGCCATGCTTGCCGATGAATTCGCGGTCGTAAAGCCCTTCGCTGACCAGCACGTTCATCCAGCCCAGCAGCAGCGCCAGGTCGGTGCCGGGTCTGATCGGTAGCCAGTACTTGGCTTTGCTCGCCGCGACGGAGTAGCGCGGATCGACGACGATGATCGGGATGCGCCGCTCGATCGCGTTGGCGAATTCCTGTACCTGCAGGTTGTGCATGTTCTCGCCGATGTGCGAGCCGATCAGCACCAGGCACTCGGTGTTCTCGATGTCGGTCGGCTCCGGCGAACCGAGGTCGGTGCCCATCGTGAGATAGAAGCCGACGTCGCGCGGTCCCCTGCACTGCGCGAACGACGGCCCGGCGAAGTTCGTGCAGCCGTAGCTCTTCATCATGTGCTGCAGCATGCGCACGCCGATGCCGTGGTTGAACGCCGCGATCGACTCGGCGCCGTGCGCCGCCTTGATCGCCTTCATCTTTTCGGCGACGTGATCGAGCGCCTCGTCCCAGGTCACTGCGGCCCACTGCTCCTTGCCGCGTTCGCCCTTGCGCAGCAGCGGCTTCCGCAGCCGGTCGGGGTCGTAGTAGCTGCCGACCGCGGCGCTGCCGCGCGGGCACAGCCGGCCGCGGCATTGCGGATCGAGCGGATTGCCCTCGAATTTCCACAACTTGCCGTCGCGCACCGAGGCGATCCCGCCGCAACGCCAGAAGCACATCTCGCAGAAGGTCGGAACGGCTTTCACCTCGCCGCCAACCTGTGCCGCGGCAATCGCCCGGGACAGCGGCTCGATCTGCGTGGCGGCGACTCCCGCTCCGAAACTCGCCGCCGAAATCTTCAGAAATCTCCTGCGCGACAACCTTTCCGTGACCATCCGTCCGACCTTCCCGCTTCCTGCGCCTTATTGAGGGTTCTCGCGAAATGGCGCAATGCAACAACCACGCGCATTCGACTCCGCATACCCCCTAGGGCATTTGACGAGGATCAGCGGTCGGCCCGCTTTCGGCTTTTGACTTCTCATTGCGAAAAGTCGGCGCAGCCGAACTGGCGAGCGCTCTTTCTATTG
>JAHEDN010000347.1:1655-3821 GCA_024641225.1 Burkholderiales bacterium
GGGCGCTGCGAGTTGCTGTGGCGGCGCTCCGCTCAGAAGCGCGCGTCGGGCTGCGGGAGGTCTGCGTCCCGCCACGCCGTGCGAAAGCGCGTCGCGAACAACGCGGCCTCTTCGCCGCGCCTTTGCCGCCGCAGGCTCTCGGCCAGTCCGTAAAGGGACCAGCCGTTGTCCGGGTGACGCTCCAGGTCGGCGCGAAAGACTCGCTCGGCTTCGCCTGGCGCCCCTGCCAGCAGCAGAGCCGCGGCCAGCGACTGCCGGGCGGGCACCGCCCACGGCGGTGGCTCTTCGCTTTCCAGCGCATCTTCCAGCTCAACTGCGCGACGCAGCGATTCAATCGCCCGCTGGTGCTGTCGCTTCGCAAGCAGGATCTCTCCGCGCAGCGAGGCCTCGGCCAGGGCCAGCAGCGCGCCCAGGTCGTCGATGCCTTTCAGCGTCAGGCCTTCCAGACCGGGGTCCCGTGCCGCCGACTGCAGCGCTCGAAGCTCCTTGTCCGCGGCGTCGGCCTTGCCGGTGCGCGCCAGCGCCACGCCGCGGGCGAAGTGACGCACGGCGCCCGGATACGACGACGCGTGCCCGGGCCAGTTCGGCTCGGGCGCGGCGAGGATCTCGTCCCACCGCGCGAAGCGCACCTGCGCCAGCCACGGCAGGGCGAGGAAGTAATCGTTGCTGCCGCCGTCGCCGTACGGCTGTTCGGGCCGCGCTGCCTCGGCGGCCAGCCAGCGTGCCGCGTCGAGTGCGACCGCCGCGTTGCCCTGCATCGCCGCCGAGGCCCACAGGAAGTGGTGGTGATGCGACACGTGCCCGAGCGGCTCGAAGCCCTGCGCGCGGAGTTGCGCGTCGAGACGTTGGTCGGCCTCGATCGCCTGCTGGTTCGATCTCACGGCATCCGCGTAGCGGCCGACACGGACGAAGATGTGCGAGGACATATGCACCATGTGGCCGGCGTCGGGCGCGAGCTGCGCGAGCCGCTCGGCCGCCGCGAGCGCCCGCTGCGGCGTGCCCGAGGCCTCGAGCGCGTGGATCAGGAAGTGATTGGCGCCGGCGTGCCTCGGCGACCTCGCCAGCACGCGCTCGAGCGTGTCGATCGCCGCCAGCGTGCCCTCGCGCGGCTCGGCGCCGTCGCGGCTCCACCACTGCCACGGCGACAGCATCAGCAGCGCCTCGGCGTAAAGCACGGTGACTTCGTCGTCGTCCGGGAACTCGCGTGCGACGCTTGCCATCGCCAGCGCGTAGGCAATGTCGAGCGGGTCGGCGTCCTTCGGCGGCGGCGGCATTGCGCACACCGGTGACGCGGGCGAGGCGTCGGCGACGGCAATAGGCGGCGCGGCCAGATCGAGCCGCGCTGCCAGCGCCCCGATCAGCGCACGCTCCTTGCGCGTGACGCCGCCGGCCAGGGCGAGGGCGCGCTGCACATGCCTGGCTGCGCGCGCATCGGCCGGGCGTCCCGGATCGTTGATGTTCGGCCCGATCGCATAGGCCATGCCCCAGGCACACATCGCGCACTCGGGATCGATCCGCGCCGCCTCGCTGAAGGCGCGCAGCGCCTCGGCATGATCGAACGCGTAGGCCAGCCGCAACCCCTGGTCGAAAAACTCCTGCGCCAGTGGCGTGCGTGTGGTGATCTGCAGCCGTGCATCGCCGACGCGTTCGATCCGTGGCGCCGTCGCCTCCGTGCTCTCGGCGGCAGGCGACCGTTCGACGTCGGGCCGGCACGCTGCTGCGAGGAGCAGCGCGGCAGCAGTCGCGATGATGACGAAAGGACGACGGATCATCAGCCGATAGTATTGACGATCCACCGCGCGGCACTCAGCCGCGCGGTGACTGACCGGAAGACGGTGTCGCTTCGCCGGACGGCGACGGCACGTGCGGCGCGGGGGCCGTCTGCGGGGTCAGCAGGGGTGCGTCGACGGCAACCGCCGGCGCCGGCGGGCCGACGAAATCGTGCAGTTCGAAATCGATCGGCCTGGACAGCAGCAGCGACGGCAGGATCGTCGTCAGCGCGGCGTAGACCAGCAACGCGCCGTACAACGTCTCCGAGATGCCGAAGCGCTCGCGCAGGATGGTGGCCAGCACGAGCGTGAAGATCAGTGTCGGCGTGAGCGCCAGCGCGACGTTCAGGCTGCTCCGCGCGCTTTCGTGCTTGATGAAACGCCGCTGGAACCATAC
>JAHEDN010000348.1 GCA_024641225.1 Burkholderiales bacterium
GTTCCTCCCGATAGAGGTAGCCGTCGACGGCCTCCGAGAACAGCGCGTCGACGACCTGGTCTTCCTTCTCCTTCTCGATCAGGATGTACAGGTCGAGTTCCGGCCTGAGCGCGGTGATCTTCTGCACGAGCTTGAGCGCGCTGACCTGCAGGCTGCGTGGCATCTCGCGCGCGCCGCCGGCGCGCGCCGCGGGCCGCCGCGCGCCCTCCTGCACCGCATACAGCTTGTCGTCGACGATGACGATCTGGATGTCGCCGTCGCGCTCGATGAGTTGCAGACCTTCCTTGGCCGTCAGCGCGCCGATGAAGGTGATGCCGAAAGGGTTGTCCAGTGCGCGCGCGGCCGCGTTCAGACCCTTGAGGAACTCCTTGAGGATCAGGGGTTCGTCGTTGATCAGCAGGACCTTGGAAGTAGGCTGGCTCATGGACGTCGGTCCGCAATGGTTGAGCGTCTGTGAATACGGTCGACTGCTTTATCGGCGAAACCCGCGCCGGACGCAAGCCGTCGAAGGCGCGGCCGGCGGCCGATGCGTGGCAGCGCCCGGATACAATCCGGCGCGCCGCTGCGGTGCAGGAAGTTGACCCCCCGCGTCGCCTCGGGGGCGGCTCGAGCCAGCCCGCGGCGCACCTCTGCAACAGTCCACGCCCGGTGGCCGACTCCAGCAAACCTCGAGAGTTCTTCATCCACGGGATCACCTGCAGTGGCCGGCCGTTCCGGCCGAGCGACTGGGCGGAGCGACTTTGCGGTGTGATGTCCGGCTATCGCCCCAGCGGCGTGGCTGCGGGCCGCGATGCCCGAATCGGCTATTCGCCGTACGTCCGGCCGATGCTGATCGGCGGCGTCAGGTGCGTCGTCGTCGACGAACGCCTGAACGAGATCGAACCGATGGCCTTCAGCTTCGTGATGAACTTTGCGCGCGACAACGACCTGCCGGTGTACGAGGGTTGCACGATTCCCGATGCCGGCGACTGATGGTGCAAAAACACAAAGGCGCGGACCGCTGCCGCGGCGCCGCGCCTCCGACTGTTCGGGCATCGTGCGACCGGGCGGACCCGGCGCGTCGGCCGCAGACCTAGGCCATCGCCTTGATGGCCGCCGACAGGCGGCTCTTGTTGCGCGCCGCGTTGTTCTTGTGCACGACGTCCTTGTCGGCCAGCGAGTCGATCACGCGGGAGGCCGTGCGAAAGATCGTCTGTGCCGCCTGGGCATCGCCGCCGGCGATCGCCTTGCGCACCGACTTGATCGCCGAGCGAACCCGCGAGCGCTGCGCCGACTTCAGCAAGTTGCTTTCGTTCGACTGGCGAGCCCGCTTGCGGGCCTGTTTCGTGTTTGCCATCGTTGGACCTGTAGCGAAATTCGTTTGCAAGCGCCGGCTATGCTCGCCGCGGGCGGCCGAGCCAGCTTCAGGCTTTTTGCGAAGCCGCGAACTATAGCAAACTCACAAAACCGGGCCAAGCTTGCCGCTGGCCCGGACACTGGCAGCCGCCTGCCGTCCGGATCGCCTTGAACCTGCTGCGCGCCGCCGCCACCGTTTCAGGCCTGACGCTGGCCTCGCGGGTCACCGGCCTCGTCCGCGACCTGATCATTTCTCGCGTCTTCGGCGCCAGCGCGGAGACCGACGCGTTCAACGTGGCCTTCCGGCTGCCGAACCTGCTGCGGCGGCTGTTCGCCGAGGGCGCGTTCCAGCAGGCGTTCGTGCCGATCCTGTCCGAGGTGCGCTCGCGCGAAGGAGATACGCGGACCCGCCAGCTGGTCGACCATGTTGCATCGGCGCTTTTCTGGGCCGTGCTGGCGGCGTCCGTCATCGGCGTACTCGCCGCACCGGTGCTGGTCTGGCTGGTGGCCTCCGGGCTGGCGCGCGATCCGGCCGCCTTCGGCCTGGCCACTCTGATGACCCGCTGGATGTTCCCGTACATCCTCTTCATGTCGCTGGTTGCGCTGTCGGGGGGCGTGCTCAATACCTACCGGCGCTTCTCGGTGCCGGCCGTCACGCCGGTGCTGCTGAACCTGTCGTTCATCGCCTGCGCCCTGTGGCTGGCGCCGCATCTTTCGCGGCCGATCCTGGCGCTCGCCGTCGCGGTGGTGGCCGGCGGCATCCTCCAACTGTCCATTCAGCTACCGGCGCTGGCCTCGATCGGAATGCTGCCGCGGCTGGGTGGAGTGCGGGCGGCGTTTCGCGACCCGGCGGTGCGGCGGATTCTCACGCTGATGGTGCCGGCGCTTTTCGCCGTCTCGGTGGCGCAGTTGTCGATCATCATCAATACGAACATCGCATCGCATCTGGCCGTCGGCAGCGTGACCTGGCTTGCTTTCGCGGACCGGCTGATGGAGTTTCCGACGGCACTGCTGGGCGTCGCCCTGGGCACCGTGCTGCTGCCCAGTCTTTCGAAGGCCAACGCGGAGGCCCGCCACGACGAGTACAGCCGGATGCTCGACTGGGGGCTGCGGCTGACGCTGCTGATCGCGTTGCCTGCGGCGGTCGGGCTCGGCCTGCTCGCCGAGGGAATCATCGCCGTGCTGTTCCAGGGGGGCCGCTTTGCCGCGCACGATGTTGCCCAGACAGCGCAGGCGCTGACCGGATACGCGCTCGGGCTGCTCGGCCTGATTGGCGTGAAGATCCTGGCGCCGGGCTTCTACGCACGACAGGATATCCGGACCCCCGTGAAGATCGCGATCGTCGCGCTGCTGGCCACGCAGGCGTCGAATCTGGTTCTGGTGCCGTTGCTGGCCCACGCCGGCCTGGCCGTTTCGGTCAGCGCTGGCGCGCTCGCCAACGCGACCATGCTCCTGGTCGGCCTGCGTCGGCGCGGGCTGTACGTTCCGTCGGCCGGATGGCCGGTTTTCATCGGCAAGGTATTACTCGCGTTGGCCGTCATGGCGGTGGTGCTCTGGCTGGGCAATCGGCAGGTCGCCTGGACCGCGATGCAGGCGGAGTGGCCGCTGCGCGCAGCGCTGCTCGCCGGCCTGATCGGTGGCAGTGCGGCGGTCTACGGCGCGGTTCTCGCGATGCTCGGCTTTCGTCCGCGCGACTTTGCCGTGCGCACACAGTGATCGAAGCCGACGTTGCCTCTGCCCCGCTCGGCAGCCGCGAGCGCCGCCCGCCGACACTGCTGGCGGCAGCAGCGCAGGTGCCGCTGTATGCCGACCCCGGCTGCAATCCGCAGTGGGTTCTGGACCAGGTGCGGTCCTGGGCAGCGCAGTTGCGGGCCCGGGTGGCGCCCGACGCATCGCCGCCGGCGCGGTTGCGGCTGCTCAACCACTTCTTCTTCGTCGAACTTGGGTTCGCCGGTGCAGGCGACGACTACGCCTCGGTGGACAACAGCTTCCTGCACCGCGTGATCGCACGGCGGCGTGGAATTCCAGTCACGCTTGCGCTGCTGTACATCGAACTGGGAAGGGCCGCCGGCTTGAAGCTGGCAGGCGTTTCCTTTCCGGGGCACTTTCTGGTTCGACTGTCGCTGAACGCCGGCACCGTCTTCATCGACGTCTACGGGAGCGGCGTCAGCCTGTCCGAACATGACCTGCGCGAGCGGCTGCGGGCAACGCTGCCGGACGCGTCCGATCTTCCGCTGGCGCCTTATCTTCGGACCGCCAGCGAGACAGAGATCCTTGCCCGGTTGCTGCGCAACCTGAAGGCAATCCATTGGCAGGCGCAGCAGTGGCCGGCAGCGCTGGAAGTGGTCAACCGCCTGGTCTTGCTGCTGCCCGGGGCGGCGCAGGAAAGGCTCGATCGCGCGTGGTTGTATGAGCGGCTCGAGTGCCCGCGTGCCGCGGCTGCAGATCTGCTCGCCTACCTGTCG
>JAHEDN010000349.1 GCA_024641225.1 Burkholderiales bacterium
CGAGTCCGTCGAGCGCGCGCTGCACTGCCGCGGCCGGGCGCGCGGCCTTGAAGGCCCGGAACGCCTCGACATGGGCGCGCATCGCCGCCGGGTCTGGCCGCGCCAGCGGCTGCCGCGCGCTGCGGTCTTCCTCGGCGGGGTAGGCGTTGACGCCGACCACTGTCTGCTCGCCGGACTCGACCTTCTGCTGGAAGCGACGTGCGGAGTCGCCGATCATCTTCTGCACCAGCCCCGCCTCGACCGCCGCGTACATGCCGCCGGCGTCCTCGACGAGCTTCATCACGCGCAGGATCTCGGCCTCCATCTGGTCGGTCAGCCGCTCGACGTAGAAGCTGCCCCCGAGCGGATCGATCACGTCGGTCAGGTGCGCTTCCTCGCGCAGGATGTTCTGCGTGGCGATGGCGATGCGGGCGCCGAACTCGGTCGGCGTGGACAGCGCCTCGTCGAAGGCGTCGGTGTGCAGCGACTGCAGGCCGCCGAAGATGCCGGCCATCGCCTGCACGGCGACGCGGGCAATGTTGTTCAGCGGTTGCTGCCGCGTCAGGTCGACGCCGGAGGTCTGGCCATGGAACTTGAAGCGCCACGAGCGCGGGTCTTTCGCGCCGAGCTGCTCCCGGGCGATGCGCGCCCAGATGCGGCGGCCGGCGCGGAACTTGGCGATCTCCTCGAAGAACGAGATCGAGATGTCGAAGAAGAAGGTGAAGCGTGGCAGGAACGCGTCCGGGTCCATGCCGCGCGTGATGCAGTCCTGCGCGTTCTGGATCGCGGCCGACAGCGTGAAGGCCATCGACTCCGCCGGCGTCGCGCCGGCCTGCTGCGTGTGCTGGCCAACCACCGACATCGGGTTCCACTTCGGCACGAAGCGGTTGCAGAAGTCGATGTGGTCGCCGAGGATCCGCCGCGCGCCGGGCAGGGCGATGCGGAAGAACATGTGGTTGGCGACGTAGTGGCTCAGGTAGTCGCTCTGGTTCGACGTGCCGGTGATGCTGTGCCACGGCGTGCCGCGGCGCCGGGCCACGGCCAGCATGAAGGCGAGCAGGGTGAACGGCGACGGGTCGTTCATCGCGCACGAGGTCCTGGCGAGGTCGACGCCGGCCAGCGCCCGGTCCATGTGGTCGGCCGTGTTGATCACCGTGCCGCAGGTGCCGAGCAGCTCGAAGTGCGACTCGTCCATGTCGACGCCGCGATAGACCGAGTTGCACGGGATCAGCGACACCGCGTTGCCGCCCTGCGCAAGGATGCCGAGCAGGCGCGCGTTGTAGTCGGCCGGCGTGCCCAGTCCGATCAGCTGCCGCTGCGTCCAGGTGCGGCCGCGGTGCATGGTGGCGTAGATGCCGCGCGTGTACGGCGGCTGTCCGGGGTAGCCGAGGTCGACCTCGACGCGCGACGCGTCCCAGTCGCGCGGCGTGTACAGCGGCGCGATGTCGATGCCGGAGCGGTTGGTCGCCTGTTTGTCGGTGCCGATCTGCTCGGCGTATTCGCGTTGCCACTGCGCCTCGGCGTCGCCGGCCTGAAGCACGCGGTCTTCGATGGGCTTGTTCATGTCGGCCTCGTCATGCGGTCAGGCGCTTTGCGCGGAGGGCGGGCGTGATCTCGCCGATGTAGCCGGCGATCTCTTCGATCGTGCTGCCGGGGTGGAACACGCGCGCCACGCCGGCGTCGAGCAGCACCTGCTCGTCCTCGTCGGGCACGATGCCGCCGACGATCACCGCGGTATCGGCCAGGCCCGCCGCGCGCAGCGCGTCCATCAGCTTCGGCACGATCAGGTGGTCGGTGGCCAGCGACGAGATGCCGATCACGTCGACATCCTCCTCGGTGGCCAGCTTGACCACGGTCGAGATTTCCTGCCACGGCGGCGTGTAGATGACTTCCATGCCGGCATCGCGCAGGCCGGCGGCGACGATGCGGCTGCCGCGGTCGTGGCCGTCGAGGCCGATCTTGGTGATCAGCACCTTGGGTCGGATATCCATCACGGCTCCTTCGGGTTCAGGGGTTGCTGCAGCAGCGCGACGAATCGCCGCGCGATGGTCCTCGGCGAGTCGCGGCCGGGCTGGTACCAGGTCTGCGACCAGTTCAGCGCCCCGAGCAGCATCAGCCGCAGCGTCCGCCGGTCGGTGCCACGCGGCAGCGGCAGGTCCTGCACCAGCCGCGCGAGCAGCGTTTCGTATTCGTCGCGCAGCGCGATCAGGCGCGGCTGCGCCGCTGGCGCGTCGCCGGGCCGGACACGGATCACCACCTGCGCGTAGTCGTCGTCTTCGAGGATCGCCTCGAGGTGCGCGACGCAGGCCGCCTCCAGCCGCGCCCACGGCTGCTCCAGCCGCTCGACCGCCGTGCGCACTCTCGCCGAGATGCGCCGGACGCCCTCGGCGTAGACCGCGGCGAGCAGGTCTTCCTTGGTGGCGAAGTGGTAGTACAGCGACCCTGGCAGCATGTCGACGGCGCGGACGATGTCGCGCACCGACGTGCCCTGGAAGCCCTGCGTGCGAAACAGCCGCGCCGCCGCGTCGAGGATCTGCGGCAGGCGGTTGTCGGCGCGGGGCGCGCGCAGCGCGGGCATGCGAGGGTTCTGGAATAAAACAAACGAATGTTTGTTTTTAGCACGAACCCGGCACGTTCTTCAAGACCACGGAGCGCTGGTTCGGGCAGGGGTCAGGCGGCCGGCGAGTCCCCAGCGCCGCGGCAACCTCCGGCCGTCAAGGGGACGTGAAACCGCCCGGCGCGCCAGCCTAGCCTCTCCAGAATTTCTCCATGGATATGTAGGCAAAGGATGCCGACCATCCGATGAGCAGCAACCCGTTCAGCGCTTCCGCGCCCGCAAGCAGGCGCACCGGTCCAACGGGCGTCAGGTCTCCGAAGCCCAGGGACGTATAGGTTTCCGCGGAGAAGTAAAGAAAGTTGGCCAGCGATGCGCCGGCGGAACCAGCCAGGCTCCCCGCTCCCAGGTAGGTCACCAGCACGTAGAGCGCCGCCCCGTACAGGGCGATCTCGGTCGCGTGCGCGAAGAAAGCCGCGATCATGACAATGAGCAACTTGGCGCGTTTTGGAACCGGAAGCGAAGGCAGCGCAGCGTTGAGCCCGCGCAGCACTTCATAGTGCAGCACGGTGGTCATCGCGACGAGCAGACCACAGACGGCGATTACGAGCAGCATGAAGTCGGGAGCCCGGCCTCGACAGCCCGGCGTTGGCTTTCAGGTTGCATTTGCGGACTGCAGTGGCTTCGTCAAATCGAGCGTGGGACGCCCGCCGCAATCGATGGGAGCACCGCGCGTGCCTTGCCGGTCGCTGGCCCGGCTTACGGCCCTGCGGGCGGGAATCCTCTCCTTGTTCTGATCGAACTCGGCCGGCGCACCGAAGCGACGATCTGAGCAGGGCCGCCGCATCGAGCGCCGGTCAGGGGAATTGAGCACCACTTAGATCTCGATCTGTGAGCCGAGTTCAACGACGCGGTTGGCCGGAATGCGGAAGAAGTCGTTGGCGCTCGCGGCGTTGCGCGCCATCCACGCAAAGAGATGCTCGCGCCACAGCGCCATGCCCGGAAGCGGGGTCGGGATCACCGTATCGCGGCCGAGCACGAACGTTGTTTCCATCATCTCGAATGGCAGCCCTGCGCGGCCGCACAGTTCGAGCGCTTGCGGAATATCCGGCTGCTGCATAAAGCCATAATGCAGCAGCACGCGATAGAAGTTCTTACCGAGGTCCTTGATCTCGGCGCAGTCAGGGTCGGCAATGAACGGTACGTCCTCGACCTTGACCGTCAGGAACACGACGCGCTCGTGCAGCACCTTGTTGTGCTTGAG
>JAHEDN010000350.1 GCA_024641225.1 Burkholderiales bacterium
ACAACCTGAAGAACGTGTCCGTCGAGGTGCCGCTCAACCACCTGGTGGTGATCACGGGCGTATCCGGCTCCGGCAAGAGCACGCTGGTGCAGGACGTTCTGTATCCGGCCCTGTGCAAGGCCAAGGGCAAGCAGACCGAGGCACCCGGCGATTACGACCGTCTGCTCGGCGACGACTGGATCGCCGACATCGCGATGGTCGACCAGTCGCCGATCGGCAAGACCACGCGTTCCAACCCCGCGAGTTACGTCGGCGCATGGGATGCGATCCGTCAGTTGTTCGCGCGCGCGCCGCTGGCCCAGGAGCGCGGCTACACCGCCGGACACTTCAGCTTCAACGCCGGCGACGGCCGCTGCCCGACCTGCGGCGGCAACGGCTTCGAGCACGTCGAGATGCAGTTCCTTTCGGACGTATACCTGCGCTGCCCGGACTGCGACGGCAAGCGGTTCCGACCCGAAGTACTGGAAGTCCAGATCGAGCGCGGCGGGCTGAGGGTGTCGGTGGCAGACATGCTGAATCTCACCGTCAGCGAGGCGCTGCGGTTCTTCACTGGTCAGGCCGAGGTGCTCCGCGGCCTGCAGCCGCTCGCCGAGGTCGGGCTCGAGTACGTGAAGCTCGGCCAGCCGGTTCCGACGCTCTCCGGCGGCGAGGCGCAACGGCTGAAGATCGCCGGATTCCTCGCCGAGGCTTTGAGGAGCGGCATCACCGACGTGCCGATCGGCGGGAAACTGGCGCGCAAGGGCTCGCTGCTGCTGTTCGACGAGCCGACTACCGGCCTGCACTTCGACGACGTCTCGCGGCTGATGCGCGCGCTGCGCAAGCTGCTCGCCGCCGGGCACTCGCTGGTCGTCATCGAGCACAACCTCGACGTGATCCGCTCGGCCGACTGGATCATCGACCTCGGACCCGAGGGCGGCGATGCCGGTGGCGAGGTCGTCGTCGCCGGCACCCCGCGCGAGGTGATGGCGCACGCCACCTCGCATACCGGGCGCGCGCTCGCCGACTACGAAAGCAAATTGGGGTCAGACTCCAATTTCGTGGCCGAACCCGCCGGGCGGTATCTGGCGGCCGCGCCGCGCGAGAACGTGATCGCGATCAAGCACGCGCGCGAGCACAACCTGAAGGGGATCGACGTCACGATCCCGCGCGACGTCTTCACGGTGATCACGGGAGTATCGGGCAGCGGCAAGTCGACGCTGGCCTTCGACATCCTGTTCAACGAGGGCCAGCGGCGCTACCTCGAATCGCTGAACGCCTACGCGCGCTCGATCGTTCAGCCGGCGGGCAAGCCCGACGTCGACGCGATCTACGGAATCCCGCCGACAGTGGCGATCGAACAACGCACGTCGCGCGGCGGCCGCAAATCGACCGTGGCGACGATGACCGAGGTCTACCACTTCCTGCGCCTGCTCTACATGAAGCTCGGCGTGCAGCATTGCCCCGACTGCCGGGTGGCCGTGCAGCCGCAAAGCTTCGATTCGATCGCCGCCGGCATCCTGCGCGAGTTCCGCGGCCGACACATCGGCCTGCTAGCACCGCTGGTGGTCAACCGTAAGGGCCTGTACACCGACCTCGCGCGCTGGGCGAAGCACAAGGGCTACTCGCACCTGCGCGTCGACGGCGAGTTCATTCCGACGACGAAGTGGCCGCGCTTGGACCGCTTCCGCGAGCACACGATCGAACTGCCCGTCGGCGACCTGGTCGTCTACAGCAACGAGGAAGCCCAGCTTCGCGCGCTGCTGGCGACCGCACTCGAACACGGCCACGGCTTGGTCGGCGTGCTGTGGCCGCTCGATCGACTGAAAGATGCGCTTGCGCGCGGCGAGGCGGCCAGGGATCTCGATCAGCGCGTGTACTCGACCAAGCGCGCCTGCCCGTCGTGCGGCAGGTCGTTTCCCGAGCCCGACCCGCGCATGTTCTCGTACAACAGCAAGCACGGCTGGTGCACGGACTGCTTCGGCACGGGGCTGAAACTGCAGGGCTTCGACGCCGAGCAGACCGGCGAGGAAGTGTGGTGGAACGCCTGGTACGAAGGCGAGACCACGCCCTGTCCCGCCTGCGACGGCCAGCGCCTCAATCGCACTGCGCTGGCTGTGCAGTGGCAGGGCCGCTCGATCGCCCAGCTGGCCGCCGGCAGCGTGCTGGAGGCAAGGCGGCTGTTCGGCGACCTGAAGCTCGAAGGCCGCGACGAGCAGATCGCCCGCGACGTGCTGGCCGAAATCCGTGGCCGGCTCGATTTCCTCGAGGAAGTCGGCCTCGGTTACCTCGCGCTCGACCGCGCCGCGCCGACGCTCTCCGGGGGTGAGGCGCAGCGCATCCGGCTCGCCGCGCAACTGGGCTCGAACCTCCAGGGTGTGTGCTACGTGCTCGACGAGCCGACGATCGGCCTGCACCCGCGCGACAACCGCATCCTGCTCGACGCGCTCGGCAAGCTGCGCGGCCGCGGCAACACGCTGGTGGTGGTGGAGCATGACGAGGACACGATCCGCCGCGCGCAGCACATCATCGACATCGGTCCCGGCGCCGGGGTGCGCGGCGGCCGCGTGATTGCACAGGGCAGCGTGGCCGACGTGATCTCCAGCGCCGAGTCGATCACGGGCCGCTACCTGAAGGCACCACTCGCGCATCCGGCGACGCCACACCGGCACATCGACACGGACACGCCGCGCCTGCGCCTGCGCGGCGCGCGTCTGCACAACCTGCGCAACGCCGATGCCGATATTCCGATCGGCCGCCTGACGGTCGTCACCGGCGTCTCAGGCAGCGGCAAGTCCACCCTCGCTCGCGAAGTGCTGCTCGCCAACCTGCAGCGCGCGGTCAACGCCGATCCGCGCCGGAAGAAGTTCACCGGCGCATGGACCGGCTGCGAAGCTATCGAAGGCTTCGAGGCCATCGATCGCGTGCTCGAAGTCGACCAGACGCCGATCGGCAAGACGCCGCGCTCGTGCCCGGCCACCTACGTCGGCTTCTGGGACGCGGTCCGCCGCCTGTTCGCCGACACCGCGGAATCACGGATGCGCGGCTACGGCGCCTCGCGTTTCTCGTTCAACACCGCGGGCGGCCGCTGCGAAGCCTGCGAGGGCCAGGGCCTGCGCACGATCGAGATGAACTTTCTCCCCGACGTGAAAGTGCTGTGCGACGCGTGTCGCGGGGGCCGCTTCAACCGCGAGACGCTCGGCATCCACTTGCGCGGCAAGAGCGCCGGCGACTTGCTGGCAATGGAGATCGACGATGCGGTCGAGTTCTTCGGCGCGCACCCGTCGATCCTGCGCCCGTTGCAGCTATTGGAGGACGTCGGGCTCGGCTACCTCACGCTCGGCCAGCCGTCGCCAACGCTCTCGGGCGGCGAGGCGCAGCGGATCAAGCTGGTCACCGAACTGGCCAAAGTGCGCCTCGATGAAGGCCTGACGCGCACCGGCCGCGCCTACAAACCTCTGCAGACGCTGTACGTGCTGGACGAACCCACGGTGGGCCTGTCGATGCACGACGTCGAGAAGCTGCTCCGTGTGCTGCATCGGCTGGTCGATGCCGGCAACACGGTGGTGGTGATCGAGCACAACCTCGACGTCATTGCCGAGGCCGACTGGGTGATCGACCTGGGACCGGAGGGCGGCGACGGCGGAGGCAGCGTGGTCGCACAGTGTCCACCGCAGCAACTGGAGCGCCGGGCCACGCATACCGGGCAGGCGCTGCGCGCCTTCGCCGAGGGTCGCATCCGCTGATCCCGTTTCGTTGCGTTGCAACGGTCCTGCGCTGCGATCCGTTGCCGCG
>JAHEDN010000351.1 GCA_024641225.1 Burkholderiales bacterium
CCAAGCCGAAGGCGGACAGGGCGTCGAGGATCCGCCGGACGGCGCCGGATGTCTCTCGGGGCGGGTCGAGATCCTCGATCCGAACCAGCCACCTTCCGTCGTACGCCCGGGCGTCAAGCCAACTGGCGAGCGCCGCCACGAGAGAACCGGCGTGCAGGTCGCCGGTCGGCGAGGGGGCGAACCGGCCGCGATAAACAGCCGAATTGCTCATCCGTTTGGTTTGCGCAAGTAGCCGTCGATCCGGCGAAAATACCGCGTTATGAGTACCGCGAACCCGCGATCGCGCCGACCGTGAAACCGAATCACGAGCGTGTTTCCTCGCAACTGGCCCGACTCTCGATGGAGACGGGCCATTACTCATGGATCGGCAATGTCGTCCTGGCCGTCTTGTTCGCGTTCGTGCACTGGCGCGACCAGCAGGTGCCGGACGCGTTCTACTGGTGCGGCGGGCTTGCGGTGTTGTTGCTTTCGCGAGGTCTGTTCTGCGGGCGCATGCTCGGTGATCCGTCCGGCCCGCGGCCGGCGGCCAGGCTCGTCTATGCCGGTTTCGCAGCCGCGGAAGGGCTCGCGTGGGCCGCTGCGCTGGTCCTGTTCAGGGCCGCTGATCCGGCGGCATTCCTGCTGCAGTTTGCTCTGACGCTCGGCGTGGCGATTGGCATGCTGACCCCGTTCGGGTCGATGCCGCTGCTCTGGCTGGCCGGAGTCCTGCCGTTGGCCAGCGGCCAGGTCTTCTCCCTGCAGGCCTCCAACATACCCTACGTCGACCTCGCGTTGATGTCCTGGGCAGCCCTGCTGGGGCTGGCCGGGTACGCCGGCGCCAAGCTGCACCTCGGCGTCAAGGAGACCCTGACGCTGCAGATCGAGAGCGAGAGCGCCGCAAACACACAAGGGCAGGCGCTCGCTGACCTGAACAGCAGCCAGGAGCAGCTGCGGCTGGCGCTCGATGCGATTGATGCAGGCGTCGCCGACACCAATGTGGTCACCGGGGAGCGCTTCTTTTCCGTGCGTTTCACGGAAATCCTCGGCTACACCGACCGGGCGGCCTTCCTGCGCGATTACAGCTTCTCGGAATCGCTCCACCCGGAGGATCGCGCCCGCGTGCTGGCGGCGCGGCGCGCTCACCTGGAGCAGGGTTCGCCGTTCCGCCGCGAGTTCCGGGTCCGCAATGCGCAGGGCGACTACATCTGGGTGCAGGCACGAGGCGAATCGCTGCGAGATGCGCGAGGCCAGGCCGTCCGCTTCGTCATGTCCATCGTCGACATCACGAAGCGGCGCGAAGCGGAATTCAAGCTGGTGACCAGCGAACGTCGCTACCGGGCACTGGTCGACGCCACGCCATCGCTGATCTGGACCTGCGATCGGGCCGGCAAGATCACTCTGGTTTCGGGTCGCGCCTGCCGGATGATTTACGGCTACGAACCGCGCCAGGTGATCGGCCGCCACGTCACCGCGTTCAACGCGCCGGAATTCACGAAGCGCATGTTTCTGCGGCGCTTCATGTCGGTCTTCCGGGGTCGTCCGGTTTTCGACGTCGAGGCGATACAGGAGACCCGCGATGGCAAGATCCTTCACGTGACGGTCAGCGCAATTCCCACCTTCGACCCGGACGGTGAGCTCGATTCCGTACTGGGCGTATGCACGGATATCACGTCACAGAAGCGCCGGGAGCGCGAGCTTGCCGTTGCGCTGCGCAACCAGCAGGTGATCTTCGATGCTGCCGGCGAGGGCATCGCCTTCGTTCAGGCCGGCAAGATCGAAAGCGCGAACGGCGCGCTGGCCAAGATGCTCGGCGTATCGCGTTCGTGGCTCGATGACCGGCCGGCGGTCGAGATGGTTGCCACCGCCGCCGACTGGCAAAAAATCCTCGAGGTTACGCGCGCGGCCGCGCAGCGCGGTGAGTCCGCCAACCACGAGGTGATGTTGCGCGCACCCGAAGGCGCCGCCTCGTCAAGCGGTGTCTGGGCGCAGCTCACCGCGCGCGTGGTCGGCGACGACGATGAAGCCGAGGCGATGATCCTGGTGCTGACCGACATCACGCCGTTGAAGCAGCGCGAGGAAAAGGCTTGGCACCAGGCCAACCACGACGAACTGACCGGTCTGCCGAACCGGCGCCTGCTGGTCGAGAACGCGCGCCGCCTGCTGTCGGTGGCGATGCGGCGCGAGCGACTTGCGGCGGTGATGGTGCTCGACCTCGACGGTTTCAAGGAGGTCAACGACGCCTTTGGGCATGCCTACGGCGATGCGATGCTGCGGCGGGTCTCGATGCGAATGTCGATGGCGCTGCGCGAGTACGACCTGCTCGCGCGCACAGGTGGCGACGAGTTCGTAATCCTGCTGCCGGAGGTCGACGACCTGGAAGGTGCCCGTACCGTGGCCGAGAAACTGATCGCTGCAGCCAGCGAGGACCTCGAAATCGGCGACCGCCTTTCGCACATGAGTGCCAGCGTCGGCATTGCCGTCTTCCCGCGCGACGGACAGGACTTCGATTCGCTGCTGCGCCAGGCCGACGCGGCGATGTACGCATCCAAGCAGGCGGGCAAGAACCGCTGCACGTTTGCCTCGTCGCCCGAAACGGAACCGCTTATGCCAGCAACGCCGCCCGGACTTCGGCCGCACTGAGCTGCGCGAGCCACCAGTCGATCGCCTTGCCGCGGGCCTCGGCCCGCCAGGCGCCGTACAGCAAGACGCGCTCACCGTGCTCGCGTTCGCTCTCAGTGGCGCGCATCACGAGTTCGCCACGCGCCAGATGCTGGCGGATCAGATGCAGCGGCAGGAACCCGACCCCGAGCCCGGCGACCTGGGCGGCGATCTTGTCGGCCATGCTCGGCACGGTGATCGTATCGGCGGCGCCGAGCAGGCCTGCGGTGCGTGGTGCGAGTCGCTGCGAAGTGTCGCCGACAACGATCTGCCGGTGTGCGCGAAGTTGCGAGGCGGACAATGGACCAGGTGCGGTGGCCAAGGGATGCCCGGGCGCCACGGCGAAGACGAACTGCGCCTCCCCGAGCCGGCGCGTTCGAAAGCCGGCGCCTTGCGGCGTCGGCGGGCCGCCGGCCGACGCGCCGATCGCCAGGTCGCAGCGCCCGCTGACCAGCGCATCCCAGGTGCCGCCGAGCACTTCGTGGCCGATCCGCAGCCGTGTCGGCGCCGCCTCGCAGAATGCGCCGATCAGCGGCAGCAGGCGGTCGAACGGCACCACCGAATCGAGCGCGATACGCAGTTCCCGCTCCCACCCGCGTGCGACACGCTGCACGCGCCGGCGCAGATCATCGGCAGCAGCGAGCAGCTGGCGACCTTCGCGCAGAAGCTCCTCGCCGGCAGGCGTGAGCCGGGCGCGGTAGCCGCGGCGGTCAAACAGCAGCGCGTCGAGATCCTGTTCCAGCTTTCGTGCTGCGTAAGTGACCGCCGAAGGCGCGCGCCCGAGCTCCCCGGCCGCACCGGCGAAGCTGCCACGACGGGCCACCGCATCGACGAGCAGCAGCGAGTCGAGGGACAAGAGCGAATCCTGCAACATATTCAATAAAAAAGAACGAGTTATTCGAATTGTATGGGATGAAATCTTCCTCTCCGGCCGGCATTATTGGGAATCTTTTCGAAAAACCCATTCGGTAAGGTTGATGAAATCTGCCGAGCAGCGCCCCAGGGAGCGTCCATGATCGCGATCCGCCGAAGCCAGGAGCGAGGCTTTGCCGACCACGGCTGGCTGAAGTCGTTTCACAGTTTTTCCTTTGCCGACTACTACGACGCGGCGCACATGGGCTTCGGGCCGCTG
>JAHEDN010000352.1 GCA_024641225.1 Burkholderiales bacterium
CCCGGCTGGATCTCGTCATAGGCCTTGCCACCGGCGTCGTACATGAACGTGCCGGTGCCGCTGCCGGTGACGATTTCGCACGGCAGGCCTGCCTCACGCATCAACGCGCGGGTCTCGGTCGCTTTGATCGCCGCGCGCTGCGCTGCCATGCGACGCTCCGGCACGCCGCGCCGGTGCTGCGCCGAGCCGGCGTAGGCCTGCAGTCCCATCAAGGTCAGGCGCGGGTGGCGTATGACCTCGCGCGCCAGCTCGACCGCGTCGGCCGAAGTGCCGACGCCGGCGCGGTTCTGACCGACGTCGAGCTCAACGTAGACGTCGAGTTCGGCGTCCTCCTCGGCGCACACCAGCGAAAGTTGCCGCACGACGCCGACGTCGTCGACGCACAGGCCGACGCGCGCACTGGCGAAGAGCTTTGCAAGCTGCGCCAGCCGGCGTAGCTTGCGGACGCCGACGATTTCATTGGTGATCAGCACGTCGCGGATGCCGCCGCCGAGGAAGATCTCGGCCTCGCCGACCTTCTGGCAGCACACGCCGATCGCCCCGGCGGCGATCTGGCGGTGCGCAATCTGTAGCGACTTGTGGGACTTCGCGTGCGGCCTCACGCGCACGCCGGCGGCTGCGGCGGCCGTCATCATCCGTTCGAGGTTGGACTCGAACGTGTCGAGGTCGAGGATCAGCGCGGGCGTGTCGATGTCGGCCAGGCCGTCACCCGGTTGCGCCGGCATCCAGTGCGAACTCATGGGCGTCGAGTCTAGCCAAGCGTCGGGACGCCGCAGGACGGAGGCAAGCGGATCGCGCATGTGAAGTGCGCTCGATTCGGTGCAGCCGTTGTAGCGGCCAGGCGAGGGACGGAACGCTATTGAACCGCGCGGCCGAGCTGCCGTCATCACGGGGACGCGGGGTTGCCGCCGTCCTTTCCTGGTGCCGGCAGCGGCTGCCGCGCATTCATTAGACTGGCCCGCTTGCATGTGGAACAGGCGGGAAAATGAGCATCAAGAGCGACAGGTGGATCCGCCGCATGGCGGAGCACGGCATGATCGAGCCGTTCGAACCGGGGCAGGTACGCACGGTCGACGGCAAAAAGATCGTCAGCTACGGCACGTCGAGCTACGGCTACGACATCCGTTGCGCGCGCGAATTCAAGATCTTCACGAACATCAACAGCACCATCGTCGACCCGAAGGCGTTCGACCCGAACTCCTTCGTCGATTTCGTCGGCGACGTGTGCATCATCCCGCCCAACTCCTTCGCGCTGGCGCGCACGGTCGAGTACATGCGCATCCCGCGCAACGTGCTGACGATCTGCCTCGGCAAGTCGACCTACGCGCGCTGCGGCATCATCGTCAACGTCACGCCTTTGGAGCCGGAGTGGGAAGGGCACGTGACGCTGGAGTTCTCCAACACCACGCCGCTGCCGGCGAAGATCTACTCAGGCGAGGGTTGCGCGCAGGTGCTGTTCATCGAAAGCGACGAGGTCTGCGAGACGAGCTATCGCGACCGCGGCGGCAAGTACCAGGGCCAGACCGGGGTCACGCTGCCCAAGGCGTAGCGCGATGACCGCCGCCTCTGCGCCGGTTTCTCGTCAACCGGCGCGCGAGGCCCTCGCTGCAAGAGACTTCCCGCGCTGGGCCAGCTGGCCCAGGCCATCGCGGTCCAGGGGCGCCAGTGCTGCCGGTGGCGCGAGCCTCGGGGCGCCTGGCAGGTCGGCCGGCTCGGCTGCGCTGCCGGCGTCACGGCCGATGTCGAATTCGAGCCGCCGGGCTTGCTCGCGCAGCGGGCTTTCCAGCGACGGTTCGGCCTCACGCAGCAGGTCGCGCGCGGCCAGCAGGTGCTGCGCCTCGCTGTGGTCCGTGGCAACGTTGCGCAGCAGGGCGGCCTGTGCCAGTTCCTGCGCGGCCGAGCGCAGCTCTTCGGCCACGTTGACGGGTACGGCTGCCGCGCGCGCGGAAACGGCCGCGGTCAGCAGGAAGACCGCCAGCGAAATTCGCAGGTTTCGTCTCATCGCTTCATCCGTTGCCGGGAGCGGCATGCTGCGGGAGCGGGTGGTTGGATGATTCGCTTTCATGGCTGCGTCTCGATCTGAGTTCAGTGGAAAGGTGGGGCTTCATCCCAGGTTGATCGGCACGAAGATCCGCTGGTCGTCGCGCTGGATCAGCAGCGCGATGTGCCTGGGATGCTTGTCGAGCGAGTTGCGGATCTGCTCGGCGCTGTCGATCGGACGGCCGTTCATCGACAGGACCACGTCGCCGGGACGGATGCCGGCGCGAGCGGCGGCGCCTTCGACGTCCTCGACAAGCAGGCCGTGATCGGCATGCGCCTGGCGCTTTTCGGCGGGCGTCAGAGGCCGCACGGCCAGGCCGATTGCGCCGGGTGAACCTTCGGCGCTGGCCTGGTCGGCGGTGGACTCTTCAGCGGCGCCGAGTTTCACGTTGATGTCGCGGTTTGCCTTGTCGCGCCATACGGTCAGCAGGACCTTCTGTCCGGGCGTGGCCATGCCGACGCGGGTCGAGACGTCGCTGCCTTTGTGCACCGGCTCGCCATCGATGCGTGTGATGACGTCGCCGGCCCTCAGGTCGGCTCTCGCCGCGGCGCTGTCCGGGGCCACGTTCGAAATGATTGCGCCGTCGGGCGTCTGCAGCCCGAACGATTCTGCCAGCGACTGGTTCAGGTCCTGCAGCATCACGCCCAAGCGCGCATGCTCGACCCTGCCCTGACTGACGATCTCGTTCTTCACGTGCAGCGCGACGTCGATCGGGATCGCGAATGCCAGTCCCTGGAAGCCGCCGCTCTGCGAGAAGATCTGAGCGTTGATGCCGATCACGCGACCGCTGGCATCGAACAGCGGGCCGCCGGAGTTGCCGGGGTTCACCGCCGCATCAGTCTGGATGAAAGGCACGTATGAATCGCCGGGCAACGAGCGCCCGATTGCGCTGACGATGCCCTGGGTGGCCGTCTGCTCGAAGCCGAACGGCGCGCCGATGGCCAGAACATAGTCGCCGACCTGCACCTGTTTGTCGTTGCCGAGCGCCACCGCGGGCAGGTTGTTCGCGTCCACCTTGAGTACCGCGATGTCGGTGGCGGCGTCTGAGCCGAGCACCTTGGCGTGGAATTCACGACGGTCGGACAGCTTTACCGTCACCTCCTTCGCGTCGCGGACGACGTGCGCATTGGTCAGGATCAGACCGTCGGAACTGACGATGAAGCCCGATCCCTGGCCGCGGAACGGCATGTTGCCATGCGGGCCAAACGGCGAACCCGGCAGCCCGCGGAAGAACTGGAAGAACGGGTCGCCGGATAGATCGGGCGACTGAGGTGCGTCGACCTTGCGCATGCCCTGCACGGTGACGCCGACCACGGCCGGACCGTAGGTCTGCACGATCTCGCGGTAGTTGGGTACGGATCCGGCTGGCGCCGTGATCGGCGCAATGACGGCCGGCGTCGCGGCCGGCTCGGCGGCGGTGCGATGGAGCATCTCGCTGATGCTCCAGGCGCCGGCGCTGCCGGCGGCAAGAAGGCCGGTGGCGGCCAGGGCTGCTGCAAGAGGCTTGAGTTGCATTGCGACTCCTATGTCGTGAGTACGGTCAGGCGAATTGCTTCGCTTGACCGTCAATCTAGGAGTGCGTGGTGAGCCGGGGGTTAGTGCTCGGTTAGGCGAAGGTTAGGAACGGCCGGCGGCCGTCGACCCCGGTCGCCAGCCTTGCCTCAGTACATCCGGTGGCGGAAGAGCCAGCCTGCGAACGACAGCGACACCACGCCGATCAGCGCCAT
>JAHEDN010000353.1 GCA_024641225.1 Burkholderiales bacterium
GCGGTCGGCACGTCGATGCCGGTCTCGATGATGGTCGTGCACAGGAGCACATTGAAGCGCTGCTGGTAGAAGTCGCGCATCACGTGCTCGAGATCGCGCTCGCGCATCTGGCCGTGGGCGATGCGCACGTTGGCTTCGGGCAGCAGCTTCGTCAGCACCTCCTCGACATGCCGGATGGTGTCGATGTCGTTGTGCAGGAAATAGATCTGGCCGCCGCGTTTCAGTTCGCGCAGCGCCGCTTCGCGGATCAACGATTTGCTGTGGCGCGCGACAAAGGTCTTGATTGCGAGCCGCCGCTGCGGCGCAGTGGCGATCACCGAAAAATCGCGCAGCCCTTCGAGCGACATCGCGAGCGTGCGCGGGATCGGCGTGGCGGTGAGTGTCAACACGTCGACTTCGGCGCGCAGCGCCTTTAACTGCTCCTTCTGGCGCACGCCGAAGCGGTGCTCCTCGTCGAGAATGACCAGCCCGAGGTTGCTGAATTTGACGCCTTTGGCGAGCAGCGCGTGCGTGCCGATGGCGATGTCGACCTTGCCCTCGGCTAGCCCTTTGAGCGCCTCGGCCTGTTCCTTGGACGTGCGAAAGCGCGACAGCTCGGCGATTTTCACCGGCCAGTCGGCGAAGCGGTCGGAGAAGGTGTTGAAATGCTGTTCGGCGAGCAGGGTGGTGGGCACCAGCACCGCGACCTGCTTGCCGTTGGCGACGGCGACAAAAGCCGCGCGCAGCGCGACTTCGGTTTTGCCGAAACCGACGTCGCCACACACCAGCCGGTCCATGGGCTTGCCGCTTTTGAGGTCTTCGAGCGTGGCGTTGATCGCCGAAGCCTGGTCCGCGGTCTCCTCGAACGAAAAGCCCTCGGAGAACGCTTCGTAGTCGTGCTGCTTCACATTGAACGCGTAGCCTTGGCGCAAGGCACGCTGAGCGTAGAGGTTCAGCAATTCCGCCGCGGTGTCGCGCACCTGCGCCGCGGCCTTCTTCTTCGCCTTGTCCCATTGACCGCTGCCCAGCGTGTGCAAGGGGGCAGCTTCTGGCGCCGCGCCGCTGTAGCGGCTGATCAGATGCAGGCTGGAGACCGGCACGTAGAGCTTGTCATTATTCGCGTATTCGAGCGTTAGAAATTCCGTGGCGCCTTCACCCAGGTCCATGGTGCTCAAGCCCAGGTAGCGGCCGATGCCGTGCTGCGCGTGCACCACCGGGTCGCCGATCTTGACCTCGGACAGGTCGCGCAGCATGCCTTCGGTGGTGGCGCGCTTCGCTTCGCGCTGCGTGCGATTGCGCGCCTGTGCGGCGTAGAGTTCGTTCTCGGTGATGACCGCAATGTGCTCGGCCTCGAGGATGAAACCCGCATGCAGCGGGCCGACCCCCAGCATCACGCGTCCGGTTGCCGTGCTGAATTGCGCGTAATCGTTGCAGGCCTCGGGATGAAAATCGTACTCGCGGAAAAAATCGGCCATGGTCTCGCGCCGGCCTGCGCTTTCAGCGAGGATCAGCGTGCGGCCGGTGAAGCTGCCGAGAAAATCCTGCAGCAGATGCAGCGGGTTGTCGGCGCGGCGCTCGACCGCCAGTCGCGGAAGCGGCAAGGTTGCCGCTTCCGTCCCTGGCGAGTGAGGAGTGAGGGGTGAGGAGAGAGGCGTTGCGGCGATTTGCGCCGTACCCATTTCCGCGAGTTCGACACGCGGGAAAGGCTTGATCGCGCCGAAGAACCCATCCGCGGCGAGGAACAGTTCGCTGGGCGGCAATACCGGGTTGGCGAGGTCGCCGCGCAGCATCGCGTGGCGCGCATGCGTGTCCTGCCAGAAGGTGTCGACGGCCTGCTGCACGCCAGGCTGCAGGCAGATCATCGTGTTTTCCGGCAGGTAGTCGGTGATCAACGCAGTCTGCTCGAAGAACAGCGGCAGATAGTATTCGACGCCCGCGGTGGGTATGCCCTTGGACACGTCCTTGTAGATGCGGCTGCGCGACGGATCGCCCTCGAATTGCTCGCGGAACCTCGCGCGGAACAGTTTCTGGCCCGCCTCGTCCATCGGGAACTCGCGCGCCGGCAGCAGCCGCACTTCGGGCACTTTGTAGATCGAGCGCTGGGTATCGACGTCGAAGCTGCGGATGCTCTCGATTTCCTCGTCGAAGAGATCGATGCGGTAGGGCAGTGCGCTGCCCATGGGAAAGAGATCGATGAGCCCGCCGCGGAAGCTGTACTCGCCCGGCGCCAGCACCTGCGTGACGTGGGTATAGCCGGCGAGCGTGAGCTGCCGGCGCAGTTCGGCGGCGGGCAGCTTGCCGCCCTGCTTGAAAAAGAACGTGTTGGCGGCCAGATACTCGACCGGCGGCAGGCGGTAAAGCGCGGTGGTGACGGGCACGATGGCGATGTCGAACTCGCCGCGCATCATCTGGTAGAGCGTTGCGAGCCGCTCGGAAATCAGGTCATGGTGCGGCGAGAAGTGGTCGTAGGGCAGGGTTTCCCAGTCGGGAAACAAGTGCACCCTGAGTTGGGGTGCGAAAAACGGGATTTCCTCCAGCAGGCGCTGGCCGTGCCACGCGCTTTCGGAGATGACGAGCACCGGGCGCGTGCGTGCCGCCAGCAAGGCCAGCGCCAGGGCATCACTCGAGCCGTGGAACGGACCGGCATGTTCGCGCTGGCCGGGGGTGGAAATCGGAATCTGCAGCATGGGACCGGAAAAAGACCGTCATTATACCGGCGTTCGTTGCCTCGCCCCGGTAGCGGTCCGCTACCTCGGAAAATTAATTATCAATAAAAACATATATTTATAGCTTATCTCAAAATACCCACTCCCCCAATTTTGGAGGAAAGTCTGCATCGTAGGCTAGGGGTCCTTGCGGGGTGAGGGGGCAGCAAACATTGGCATATTGCGCTCAGAAATGACGGCTGAATTACCCCTCTCCCTAACCCTCTTGCCGTCAGCACGGGAAGAGGGAATATTTTTGAGAGAGGCTTTAGGTATTAGGCACGGTGGATCGCAATCGGGATGCGGCGCGGGCCGAACGCGCGCTCGAACTTCCCGAACTTGCCGGCAAGCGGCGTCTTGCAGTCGGGGCAGCACCCGTCGGGCGTGACGCGGTAGTCGTCGATGCGGTACCAGTCGCGCAGGATCAGCGGCGCGCGGCATTTGGGGCACCAGGTGCTGCCGCCTTTTTCGTCGTGCACGTTGCCGGTGTAGACGTAGTTGATGCCCGTAGCGAGCGCAATGTTGCGCGCGCGGGTGAGCGTGGCTGAAGGTGTGGCCGGCGTGTCGTCCATCTTGTAATCCGGATGGAACGCGCTGAAATGCAGCGGCACGTCGGGACCGAGTTCCTTCCGGATCCAATGGCTCATGGCGGTGATTTCCGCCTCAGAATCGTTCTTGCCCGGAATCAGCAGCGTGGTGATTTCGAACCACACGTCGGTCTCGTGCTTGAGGTAGACCAGCGTATCGAGCACAGGCTGCAGGTGCGCGCCGCACAGCTTGACGTAGAACTCGTCGGTGAACGCTTTCAGGTCGACGTTGGCCGCATCTATTTTGGCGAAGAACTCGCGCCGCGGCGCGTCGTGGATGTAGCCGGCGGTAACGGCGACGGTCTTGATGTCGCGCGCATGGCAGGCGTCGGCCACGTCCATTGCGTATTCGGCAAAGATCACCGGATCGTTGTAGGTGAACGCGACGCTTTGCGCGCCGTTGGCTGCCGCGGCCTCAGCGATCGCCGTGGGCGAGGCTTCGTCCATCAGACTGTCCATGTCGCGCGACTTGCTGATGTC
>JAHEDN010000354.1 GCA_024641225.1 Burkholderiales bacterium
CAGGTTGTGCTCGCGCGCACCTTCGAGCAGCAGCCGCGGCGTGTTGGGCCGCACGTTGCGTGTCGCGTAGCCGCCGGTGGTCAGCAGCGGCAGTTCGACCTGCTTGCGCCCCGACAGATACCGCCCGGTGAGCGTGTCACCGCGCTGAATCTCGGCCGGTGTGCCGTTGAACACGATTTCGCCACCGCGTTCACCAGGACCGGGGCCGATGTCGATCATCCGGTCCGCGGCGAGCATCACCTGCGGGTCATGCTCGACCACTACCAGCGAATTACCGGCGCTGCGCAGCCGGTGCATCACCTCGATCACCCGGTGCATGTCGCGGGGGTGCAGACCGATCGACGGCTCGTCGAGCACGAACAGCGTGTTGACCAGCGAGGTTCCGAGCGCGGTGGTCAGATTGATCCGCTGCACTTCGCCGCCGGACAGCGTGCGGCTCTGCCGGTCGAGCGTCAGGTAACCGAGCCCCACGTCGCACAGGAACTTGAGCCGCGCCCGCACTTCCTCGAGCAGCAGTTCGGTTGCCTCGTCCATCACGCCGGTGAACGTGAGCGCGTCGAAGAAGCGCCGCACGCGCTCGATCGGCAGCAGCATCAGGTCGTGGATCGACAGGCCGGGCATCGCTTCGAGCTGCGCATCGCTCCACGCGGCGCCGACCGGCATGTAGCGGCGATAGGAGCCCGCCGGCGAAGGCGCGAGCGCAGCGTCGGCATCGCCCTTGGCTCCGACCCGCCACAGCAGCGCGTCGCTTTTCAGCCGCGCGCCGGCACACGTGCCGCACGGCGTGTAGGCACGGTAGCGCGACAGCAGCACGCGCACGTGCATCTTGTAGGCCTTGCTTTCCAGCCAGGCGAAGAAGCGCCTGATGCCGTACCACTGCGTCCGCCATTTGCCGGAAAACGCCGGCTCGCCTTCCATCACCCACTGCTTGTGAGCTTCGGCAAGCAGGTTCCACGGTGTATCGATCGGCACGCCGAACTTGGGCGCCAGCTTCACCATGTCGCGCTGGCAGTCGGCGAAACTCTTCGTCTGCCACGGTTTCACCGCGCCTTCGCGCAGCGTCTTCTTCTCGTCCGGGATCACCAGCCCGTAGTCGACGCCGATCACGCGGCCAAACCCGCGGCAGGTGTCGCAGGCGCCGAGCGGCGAATTGAACGAGAACGTGCTGGGGTTCGGCTCGGCGTAATGGATGTCGCAGTCGGCGCAGTGCAGGTCGTCGGAGAACTTCCACGTCTCCCTGGCGTTGCCGTCGTCGTCAAGCACCTGCGCGTCGACGCGCCCGCCGCCAAAGCGCAGCGCGGATTCCAGCGCCTCCATCACCCGCTGCCGTTCGGCGCTGCCCAGACGAAGGCGGTCCTGCACGACGTCGAGGACCAGCTCCGGGGCGACGGCGTCCTTCTTCGCGCCGCGCCTGACGGCCTTCTCGGCCGCGTGCTCCTGCACTGGCGCGCTTCGCTGGCCGAAAACGCGCGTGTAGCCCTGCGCCTCGAGGTGCGCGCGGATCTCGGCCTCGCTGAAGTTGCCCGGCACGCGAACCGGAAAGGTGAGCACGATGCGCGGGTCGCCCGCCGCCGCACAGCGCTCGGCAAGCAGGTCGAAGACGCTGCCCGGGGTGTCGCGCGCCACCCGCTTGCCGCAGCCGCGGCAGAACAGCGTGCCGGCGCGCGCGTAGAGCAGCTTCAGGTGATCGTTCAGTTCCGTCATCGTGCCGACGGTGCTGCGCGAGGTGCGCACCGGGTTGGTCTGGTCGATGGCGATCGCCGGCGGCACACCCTCGATCCGGTCGACCTGCGGCCGGTCCATGCGGTCGAGAAACTGGCGCGCGTACGGTGAGAAGGTTTCGACGTAGCGCCGTTGCCCTTCCGCGTACAGCGTGTCGAACACCAGCGAACTCTTGCCTGAACCGGACACGCCGGTGACCACGATCAGCTCGCCGGTCGGCAGGTCGAGGTCGAGGTTCTTCAGGTTGTTCTGCCGCGCGCCACGGATGCGGATCGCGCGAGCGGCGTCGGTTCGATTCGGATCGTCGGGCATACGGCAAGGGTGCTCGATGGCCGCGAGGACACGGCCGAACCGGTGAGTCTAGGCGATGGCCATGACCACTCAGGGGAGGTGGTCTCGCTGTCGATTTGCCTGCGCGAAAGGCGCGTGGCATTCCCTTCCGCGTCGGCGACGCAGGCGGACACGCGTCCCTGCGGCCTACCGGCCCTGCGGAAGATGCGCGTTGATCAGCGCTGCCGCGATCGAAACCGGCGGCGGGATCTCGGGCAGCGCATCGCCGGGCCCGAACCAGCGCGCCTCGCTGATCTCGTTGCGGTCGATAACGAGCTCGCCGCCGGCATATTCGGCCGTGAACGCGATCATCAGCGAATGTGGGAAGGGCCAGAACTGGCTGCCGAAGTAGCTGAGGTCGCGCACGTTCAGCCCGACCTCCTCGAAGACCTCGCGATGAATGGCGTCCTCGATCGATTCTCCGGCTTCGAGAAACCCGGCCAGCGCAGTAAAGCGCGCGCTGGCTCGACCGGTGTGCCGCGCCAGCAGGATCGAATCGCCGCGCTTCACCAGCGTCATCATGGCCGGGGCGATGCGCGGGTAACAGGCGTGCCCACATGCCGGGCATGCGAAGCAGCGCTCGCCGGCAACGGCCTGCATCGGTGCGCCGCAGGCGCCGCAGTAGCGATGCGTTCGCGCCCACTCGGCGATCTGCAGCGCGCGGCTGGCGACCGCCAGTACCTCTTCGTCAATAGCCCCGAAAAGGCGGCGCAGCCCGATGAAGACATACCCTGCCGCCGGCGTCGCATCCCGCGTGACCCAGGCCGTGCCGCAATAGCGCGGACCGAGCATCCCCACGGGCAGTATTTGGGCGGACGTCACGCCGAGCGCCGCGCAGGCCGGCTCGTCCGGCAAACCAAGATCAGCTTCGCGGACAAGCAACTCGTGGCCGCGGAAGACAAAGGTCACCAACGGCCCGGCGGGCCGACCCGAAAGGAGGGGAACGAAGCTCGGAGGAGTGGCGAGCATGCCGGCAGCTGGAAGAGGCGGCGGGGAGCCGCAGTATGCGCGAACGCGTGTTGCCGGGCTGGCCAGTGGCGATCGCCGCACCGGTGGGCGACGCGGCCGCAGTGGGCAGCGCGCAATGCGCGTGTACGCTTCGCAGACAGAGGCCATCAACGTTAGGTTAGGGCAAGGTTCCCATGGCAGAACAGAGTCGTCCCTGGCTGCGCCGGCTGCTGATCGCAGTGGTCGTCGTCGCTGCGCTCGCCGCGATCGTCTGGTGGCTTGGCCGGCCGAAGCCGGTCGCGGTCGTGCTGACCGATGTCGGCCGCGGGACCGTCGAGGCAACCATCGCCAACACGCGAGCCGGCACCGTGGAGGCATGTCAGCGCACGAAGCTGTCGACGATCGCCGGTGGCCGCATCGAGGTGCTGGCTGTGAAGGAAGGCGACCGCGTCAAGAAAGGTCAGCTGCTGATGCAGCTATGGCACGCCGACCAGCAGGCCGACGTGAAGCTGGCGCAGGCACAGCTGGACTCGGCGCGCAAGCGCGTGGTCGAGGCCTGCACGGTGGCGGAGAGCGCCGTGCGCGAGGCGGAGCGGCGGCGAGATCTGTTCAAGCAGGGCTTCATCTCGGAGAGCGGCTACGACTCTGCCCGTGTCGACGCCGACGCGCGCAGCGCCGCCTGCGCGACCGCCAGGACCGACGTTGCGCAGGCGCAGGCGCGAGTCGAAGTCGCGCGGGTCGCGCAGG
>JAHEDN010000355.1 GCA_024641225.1 Burkholderiales bacterium
GGGGATGAAGCCGTCGACCATCGCGTCGAAGAAGCGCTTCTCCCACTCGCCACGCACGTCGGGCGCCTCGCCTGCCGCCAGCCCGCGTGCCACCCGCCGCCGCACGTCGTCGGCCGACTGCTCGCCGCTCTTGGCGTACTTTTCAAGCAGCACGTCGATCGAGATCGGTTGCTCGTCGAGCAGTTGCTGGGCGGGTTCGAGTTTCATGCGCGCGTCTCCTGACAATCAGTTGCGGACTTTTTTGTAGGCGGAAAGGGCAGTATAGGCATCCGGAAGGGCATTGGAACGAGCCCGCGCGAGCGCCGATGCGACATGCCGCAAATACGCCGCATATGGTGGACAATCGTCGATCAGACACAATATATTGTATTGACAAGATGGCAACGGCGGGCCGACGTCGGTTCGTATACTGATCGTCGCTTCCGGGAGACTCGGATGAACCTGCAGCAGTTCCGCTTCCTGCGCGAAGCCGCGCGGCACAAGTTCAACATCACGCTGGCGGCGCGTGCGCTGCACACCTCGCAGCCGGGCATCAGCAAGGCGATCATCGAACTGGAGGGCGAGCTCGGCGTGCCCGTGCTGGCACGCCAGGGCAAGCGCATCCTCGGCGTGACCCCGCCCGGGCAGCAGGTGCTCGACGCGGCGGAGCGGATCATGAAGGAGGTCGACGACCTGAAGAAGATGGCGCGCGACTATGCCGGCGCGCCATCGGGAACGCTGCGCGTGGCCACGACGCACACGCAGGCCCGCTACATCCTGCCGCCGATCGTGCAGCAGTTCGCGCGCAAGTTTCCGCAGGTGCGGCTGAAGCTGCTGCAGGCCGACCCGCCGCACATCGCCGCGATGCTCGCCACCGGCCAGGCCGACGTCGGCCTGGCCACAGAATCGCTGGCCGAGGCGACCGCGCTGGTGTCGATTCCGGTCTACGAATGGCAGCACGTCGCTCTCGCGCCGCCGGGTCATGCGCTGGCAAAGCTGCAGAAGACGCCCGGCAGGCTGCGGCTTGCAGATCTCGCCCGCCACCCGATCGTGACCTACGAGGTTCACTTCTCGGGCCGCAGCCGCATCGACGCGGCCTTTGCCGCCGCAGGCATCGAGCCGTCGATCGTGCTCGAAGCGATCGATGCCGACGTGATCAAGACATACGTAGGTACGGGCATGGGGGTAGGCATCGTCGCCGGCGTGGCAGTCGACCCGCGCAGCGAGCCGCTGATCGTGCTGCCCTGCGGGCACCTGTTCGGCACCAACGTGACGCGACTCGCGGTCAAGCGCGGCGCCTATCTGCGCGGCTTCGTCTACGCGTTCATCGAACTGCTGGCGCCGGGCTGGGACAAGCGTCGCCTCGAGCAGGCCTTCGCCGCACCGCGTGGGGCCGCAGTGTCGTGACGCTGCGCGACTAGACTGTCTTTCGTTTTCCCGCGCATTGGAGTGTCCGATGAGTCCGCCGCCCGTTGCCGCCGCGCCGATCCACGGCCTGCACCACTTCGCCTACCGCTGTCGCGACGCGGAGGAAACGCGCCGCTTCTACGAGGACCTGCTCGGCCTGCCGCTGTGGCACATCATCCAGAGCGACTACGTGCCAAGCACCGGCGAGTACTGTCCGTATACGCACATCTTCTTCCGCATGACCGACGGCTCGTGCGTGGCCTTCTTCGATCTCGGTGACGACGTTGCCGCCGACCCGTCGCCCAACACGCCGTCTTGGGTCAACCACCTCGCGCTGCGCGTCGACACCGTTGCCGAACTGGAGCGGATCAAGGCGCGGCTCGAGGCGAACGGCGTCGAGGTCATCGGCGTGACCGACCACCATGTCTTCAAGTCGATCTACTTCTTCGACCCTAACGGCATCCGGCTGGAGCTTTCCGCCCAACTTGCCTCGGAGCTGCAGATGCTCGAGGAGAGCAGGACCGCGCACGCCCGGCTGGATGACTGGACAAGGCGCAAGAGCGAGTGGCGAGCGCAGCGCGCTGCCGGCACGGTGACGGCGCCGCTCAAGCCGCAGCGCAACGACCGGCCGGAAGTCGCCGAGCGCGCAGGACGGGCCGGAGCAAAGTCCGGCGGATGAAGGTTGCGGTCGTCGGCGCCGGCGCGGTCGGCGGCGTTCTCGGCGGCCGGCTTGCCGCCCGCGGCAACGCCGTGAGCCTGGTGGCGCGCGGCGCCCACCTCGAGGCGATCCGCCGCGACGGTTTGAAGATGGTCGATCACGTCGGCGATGTCTCCGGCACCTACCGGCTGGCAGCCAGCGACGAGCCGGCCGAGTTCGGCGAACAGGACCTGGTGATCATTGCGCTGAAGGCGCACGCCATCGCCGGCATGCTGCCGCGGCTTCGGCCGCTGCTCAAGGACGACACGGTCGTGGTTCCGGCGATCAATGGCCTGCCATGGTGGTACTTCTTCCGTGAGCCGGGCCCGCACGAGGGGCGGCGGCTGCGTTCGCTCGATCCCGATGGCACGATGTTCGCGGATCTCGATTGCCGTCATGTCGTTGGCTGCGTGGTGCATGTCGCCGCCGAGGTGCGGGCTCCCGGCGAAGTGCACCACACCGGCGGCCGTCGTCTCGTTCTCGGCGAGCCCGGACACGCGATGACCGAGCGCCTTCAGCGCATCTGCCGCACCCTTGACGAGGCCGGCCTCGAGGCGCAGCCTTCGGCGAGCATCCGCCTCGACGTGTGGGTGAAGCTGCTCGGCAACATGTCTTTCAATCCGGTCGCCGCGCTCACCGGGTACCTGATGAACCAGATCTGCGCCGACGAGGCGGTGCTCGACGTGATCCGCCCGATGATGGAGGAGGGCATGGCGGTGTCCGCGCACTACGGCTACCCGATGCCGATGACGCCGGACCAGCGCATCGACCTGGCGCGCCAGCTCGGCGCAGCGAGGATCTCGATGCTGCAGGACATCGAACGGCGCCGGCCGCTGGAGCTGGCGCCCGTCGTCGGTGCGGTGATCGAGCTGGCTGAACTGGCCGGGTTGCCGGTGCCGACGATACGCATGGTGCACGCGCTGACACAGGCAAGGGCGCGGGCGCTCTCGCTCGTGTGATCGCGCAACGGCATGCGACGTCATGCCCGATGACGCCGTTACGCGCGTGCCGCTGCGGGTGGGCGCCGCGGTCGCCGGCGGGCAGTACGAGCTGCCGGTCTACCCGTTCGTCGAGCCGGCCGAACTGCGCGGCGCCCTCGGCCGCCATCCGGTGGCGATCGTTGGCGCCGGACTGACCGGGCTGACGCTGGCCTGCGACCTGGCGTTGCGCGGCATTCCTGCCGTGGTTCTCGACGAGGACGACACCGTCGGAGTGCGTGGCGCCGCCAGCCGCGGCATCTGCTATGCGCAGAAGTCGCTGGAGATCTTCCGGCGCCTCGGTATCTACGAGCGGATGCTGGAGGCGGGCATCCAGTGGTCGGTCGGCCGAACCTATGCCGGCGACGACGAGGTCTACTCGTTCGACCTGCGCAGCCAGCGAACGCACGACACCTCGCGCCAGCCGGCCTTCATCAATCTGCAGCAGTTCTACGTCGAGTGGTATCTGGTCGATCGCCTGTACGAACTTGGCACCGTCGAACTGCGCTGGAAGAACAGGGTGACCGGCGTCGCCTTGCGCGAAGATGAGGTGGTGATCGACGTCGAGACGCCGGCCGGCAGGTATCGACTCGCAGCCTCGTGGGTGGTCGACTGCAGCGGCAGCCATAGCCTGGTGCGGGACTGGACCGGCGTGGGGGTGCTGAGCAACCGCAGCCTCGACCGCT
>JAHEDN010000356.1 GCA_024641225.1 Burkholderiales bacterium
ACGCGCCGATATATGCCGCCAGCGTCAGCGTCAGCCACAGCAGCGGCGACGCGGCGAGATAGACCCAGACGTCGGCGACCGGGTTCATCGTCCGTCCTTCGCCTGCAAACGCGGCCTGCAGGGCCGGGCGCCTACGCTTGGCCGGGCGGCGCTCATCGCGACGAATCGTCGTCGCGCAGCAGCGCGCGCACGGTGAGTGCCGTGGCGGCGAGCGCGAGCACCGTGCTGACGACGATGGCCACCACGATCGCCAGGCCCTCGGCCGCGAGCCGCGCGCCGTGCACCATCACGCCGACGCCGGCCGGCACGAAAAGCAGCGACAGGTGGGTGAGCAGCGTGCTCGTCGTCGGCCGCATCCGCGCCAGCAGGCCGCGGCGCAGCGCCAAGACAACAAGGAGGAGTGTCATGCCCAGCACCGGGCCCGGCACCGGCAAGGCGAGCGCGAAAGTCGCGGCCTCGCCGATCAGCTCGAAGGCGAGCAGCAGCGCGAGCGCGTGCAGGATCGCCATGGCAGGCCGCTACTGTGTTGCCGACGGGGAGAGACGCTCGTCGAGCCACTCGATCCAGTGCCGGACCGGTCGCTCGGTGCCGCTCTGCAGGTGCGTGATGCAGCCGATGTTGGCCGACAGGATCACGTCCGGCGCCGGCGCCTGCAGGTGGCCGAGCCGGCGGTCGCGCAGCTGATAGGCGAGATCGGGCTGCAGCACCGAGTACGTTCCCGCGGAGCCGCAGCAGAAGTGCGGCTCACCCGCAGGCAGCACGTCGGCGCCGAGCCGGGCGAGCAGCGCCTCGACTTCGCCGCGCACCTGCTGGCCGTGCTGCAGCGTGCAGGGCGAGTGGAACACCACGCGCCCGTTGGCGAGCGGCTTGAGCTTCTCCTTGATCGCGTCGGCCATCGCAGGCAGGACTTCGGCGACGTCGCGGGTCAGTTCGCTGATCCGCTGCGCCCTCACCGAATAGGCCACGTCGTCGCGCAGCATGTGCCCGTACTCGCGGACCTGCGCGCCGCAGCCGCTGGCGTTCATCACGATCGCCTCGCAGCCGGCGTCGACATGCGGCCACCACGCGTCGATGTTGGCGCGCGCGTCGTTCAATCCCCCCTCGTGGTCGTTCAGGTGGTAGCGGATCGCGCCGCAGCAGCCGGCCGCGGGAGGAATCACCAGCTCGATGCCGAGCGCGTCGAACACGCGCAGCGTCGCCGCGTTGATGTTGGGCAGCATCGCCGGCTGCACGCAGCCGGCGAGCAGCAGCATCTTGCGCTTGTGCGGGCGTCCCGGCGTGATGCCCGCGGGCTGCCCCGCAGGCACCTTGGATTTCAGCGAACCCGGCAGCAGCGGTCGCGCGAGCTGGCCGAGCTTCATTGCCGGGCCGAACAGCGGGCTGGTCAGGCCGGCCTTGAGCGCATTGCGCACCAGGCGCGCGCCGAGCCGGCGCGGCACCTGCTCCTCGACCACCTTGCGGCCGATGTCGACCAACCGGCCGTACTGCACGCCGGAAGGGCAGGTGGTCTCGCAGTTGCGGCAGGTCAGGCAGCGGTCGAGGTGAAGCTGCGTCTTCTCCGTCGGCCGCACACCTTCGAGCACCTGCTTGATCAGGTAGATGCGCCCGCGCGGGCTGTCGAGTTCGTCGCCGAGCAGCTGGTACGTCGGGCAGGTGGCGGTGCAGAAGCCGCAGTGCACGCACTTGCCGAGGATCTCGGCCGCCTCCCGGCCCTCGGGCGTGTGCTTGATGAAGTCGGCGAGGGTGGTCTGCATTTACCAGTCGTACATCCGGCCGCGGTTGAAGATGCCGGCCGGATCGAACTCGGCCTTGAGCCGCTGGTGGATCGCGGCGATCGGCACGGGGAGCGGAGCGAACACATCATGGCGTTCGCCGCCGCGGAACAGCGTGGCGTGTCCGCCGCAGGCAGCGGCGCGGGCGCGGATCTCCGCCGCCGGCGCGTCGCTTCGAAGCCAGCGCTGCGCGCCGCCCCATTCGACCAGCTGCGTGCCGGCGAGGTCGAGCGCCGGGGCAGTCGACGGCAGCGCCAGCCGCCAGAGCGGCGCATCGCCGCCGAAATACGGGTCGGTCTGTTCCCGAAGACCGTGCCAGAGCGCGGCTCCATCGACAGCCTCGCCGCCGATCTTCGTCTGCGCTTCCGCCACTGCGGCTCCTGCACCGGACAGCCGCACCTGCAGGACGCCGTCGTGCCACGTCGTGGCCGAAACGGGCAGCGGCTTGCCGGCCCAGTCGTTCATCCGTTTCAGCGCCGCGGCCTCGTCGAGTTCGAGGCGCAGCGTCGCCACGGCGACCGGCTTCGGCAGCACCTTCAGCGACACTTCGGTGATCACGCCGAGCACGCCGAGGCTGCCGGCGGCCAGCCGCGCGACGTCGTAGCCGGCGACGTTCTTCATCACGGTGCCGCCGAAGGCGAGCACATCGCCGCTGCCGACGAGCAGCTTCGCACCGAGCAGGTAGTCACGAACGCCGCCGGCGCTGGCCCGCCGCGGACCGGCGAGGCCGGATGCAATGCAGCCGCCGACCGTGGCCGCGGCGCCGAAGTGCGGCGGCTCGAACGGCAGCATCTGGCCGGCGGCATCGAGCGTCGCCTCGAGTTCCGCGAGCGTCGTGCCACAGCGCGCCGTGATCACCAGTTCGGTCGGCTCGTGCGCGACGATGCCCGCGCAGCCGCGTGGATCGAGGCGCTGGCCATCGGTCGCATTGCCGTAGAAGTCCTTGGTCCCGCCGGCGCGGATGACGAGCGGCGCGCGCGCGGCGGTAGCGGCACGCACCTGCTCGCGCAATTCGTCGAGCATCAGAAGCGTTCCAGTTCGGCGTGCGGCAGCTTGCCGCCGCTGACCTTCATGCGGCCGTACTCGGCGCAGCGGTGCAGCGTCGGGATCGCCTTGGCCGGGTTCAGGATGCCGGCCGGATCGAAGGCGCGCTTCACGGCGTGGAACATCGCCCGCTCGGCCTCGCTGAACTGCGAGCACATCTGGCTGATCTTCTCCACGCCGACGCCGTGCTCGCCGGTGATGGTGCCGCCGAGCGCGACCGAAAGTTCCAGGATCTCGACGCCGAAGTCCTCGGCGCGCTTCACTTCTTCGGGATCGTTGTCGTTGAACAGGATCAGCGGGTGCAGGTTGCCGTCGCCGGCGTGGAACACGTTCGGGCAGCGCAGGCCGTACCTGCCTTCCATCTGCTGGATCGCGCGCAGCATCTCGCCGAGCCGCTTGCGCGGGATCGTGCCGTCCATGCAGTAATAGGCGGGCGAGACGCGGCCGGCCGCCGGGAACGCGTTCTTGCGTCCCTTCCAGAACTTCAGCCGCTCGGACTCCGAGTTCGACACCGCGATGCGCTTGGCGCCGGCGCCGTTCAGTACCTCGGTCATCCGCGCGATCTCCTCCTCGACCTCCGCCGGCGTGCCGTCGGATTCGACCAGCAGGATCGACGCTGCGTCGAGGTCGTAGCCGGCTTTCACGAACGGTTCGACCATTCGCGTGGCCGCCTGGTCCATCATCTCCAGCCCGGCCGGAATGATGCCGGCGGCGATGATCGCCGCAACCGCCTCGCCGGCCACGCCGACGTCGTCGAAGCTGGCCATGATGCAGCGGGCCAGCGCGGGTTTCGGCACCAGCTTGATGGTGACCTCGGTGACCACCGCGAGCATGCCCTCGGAGCCGATCAGCAGCGACAGCAGGTCGAGCCCCGGCGCGTCGGGCGCGGTCGAACCGAAATCGACCACG
>JAHEDN010000357.1 GCA_024641225.1 Burkholderiales bacterium
TCGTGTTGTTCGGATCGCTGTTGGCACCGATGACGGCAACCCCGAAGGTCGTGATGCTCTGCGCCCCGTCGCGACTGCTGAAGTCCTGGATGAGCAGCTCGCGCGCGTACTCGTCGCCCCAGCTTGCGAACAGATTGCGCGTCGGGTTGTTCACCCCGCTCGGCGCCGGAATCGCCGTCGTATTGCCGCCAATCTGCTGCAGAAACGCGCGCTCGGCGTTGACGGTCTGAGTCTGCGTGGCCGGGTCTCCGTTGGAGATGAAGATGATGAAGTTGCGCCCGCACGAGGCACTCGCCGGGCTGCTGTAACTGGTCGATGCGGGAAGGAACGCGTCCGGGTCGAACGACGGCGTATCGCGTCCGTACTGGGCCGGCTGTCCCTTGAACCACAGGTAGGCCTCGTACATGCCGAGTCCGACGTCCGGCGCGGCGGCCGCCGTGTCGCCGCCGCGGCTGATGGCCTTCAGCTTCGTCTGCAAGGCGGCCTTGTTCACCGGCGTGACCGCCGTGAAGTTGATTCGCGGATAGGCGCCGATCTTGCTCGATCCGGAGTTGAACATCATCACGCCGATGCGGGCGACCGGATTTCCGCCGTTCGCCGCCGCTCGCGCCGCCAGCCGCTCGACAACCGTGACCAGAGCGCAGATCTGGGCGCCCGATTTCTTCGAGTTATCCGCGTTCGGCACCGCTGCGCCGGAGTCCGGCCACTGCGTGCAGTAGCCGTTGGCCAGGTCGGCGCTCCAGTTGGCCGAGTTGTCGATCAGAAACAGCACGTTCGGCAGGTCGGCCTCGCCCGGCGGCAGCGAGTAGATGTCGATGTCCTCCGCCCGTGCGACGGACATGATGGCCAAGCAGGCCGCGGCGGCGAGCGATGCTCGCCAGGCACGCCAGGACGAGGTTCTCATCTTTGCTCTCCGGTGCTCGCCGTCAGATGCAGTTGTTGGCCGCTTCGACGCGATCGGCGCGCACGGCGACGCCCTGGTTGACCGTCAGGGCCGCGCCGGTCACGGGATCGGCGGCGGCGGCCGAGATGTTCCATTCGCTGTCGGCGCACTGCGATTCATTGGGATTAGGTGCCGCACCGCCGCCACCGCCGAGGACGAGGATCGAGCCCGCCGGACCGACGCCGCTGATGCAGGCGGCGTCGCCCGCGCGCCGGTCGTCGAGCTCCGCGAGGGGCACGACCCGCAGCCGATAGCAGCCAGGCAAGCCGACCGTGACGTTCAGGTCGTCGGCTCCGTTGCCGTCGATATCCACGCCGACCGGCGTTGCGGCAACCGTCGCCGGCGTTCGCAGGAAGTCGACCCCGCTGATCGTCTGCTCGATCGCGAAGTTGGCCGCGGCGAGCATGTGCGCTCGGCTCTGCGCATTGCCGGCCAGTGCCAGCTGCTGGCCGCTCAGGCGGTACGCGGTGAGCACGACGAAGGCGACGATGACCAGGAAGATCAGCGCGATCAGCGCTGAGGCACCTCGCTGGCGGCACACGGCAGTGGCGATCGTCATGGAAGCTCCCGTCCCCCGGCCACGTTCATCAGCCGCACCAGCGTGGTGTGAACGTGCCGCTTGAAGCCGTCGCCGGCAGCGGCAACGGTTCCGTTGAGGCCGAGATCGAAGGTCACCGCGTCGACATATCCAACTGACGGATCGCGACTGCGCGCGATCACGTACAGGCGCACGGCGACGGCGTTGGCCCAGTCGTTGTCGGCCGCGCCGCCGACCCCGCTCAATCCGGTCCGGTAGATATCGGGTAGTCCGTCGTTGTCGGTGTCGAAGCCGTATTCGTACTGCAGGTTCTCGATGCCGTCGACCAGCGGCGTCACGGCGATGGTCCCGCTCGTCGTCAGCTCGGCTCGTGCCAGCCGCGGCACGGTGCCGGCGCCGCAGTCGCCGACGCACTGGACGAAGTAGGTGCGCGCCAGCACTCGACGCGCAGGCGCCACGGTGGCGCAGTCTCTCGTGCGCAGGTCCATCGCCGTAGCATCGGTGCCAACTACGAATGGCTTGGCGACCGGATCGTTGCGGCAGGTCGAGACCTGCAGGTGAACGCCCTCAGGCAGGCTCGCCACCGGCGCGACCGTGAAGTCGGCCCGGCGCAGCGTCAGCATCGAAGTGCCCGCGCGGCGGTTGCTGATGCACCCCGGCGTGGCATCGCCGGCGCCCATACCGACGAGCGGCAGCGGCGCCGTCGGCGGCGACGAGGCCCAGCCGAGCGCCGCCGGTGTCACCGCACAGGGATCCGCTGCCTGCCAGGTGACCGATGACGATTGCAGTTCGGCGAAATAGCCGGCCGCGCGGACCTCGTCCGCCAGAAGTTCAGCGGCGTAAGTCGCGTTGTCGAACATCTGGCCGGCGTTTTCAAGATTGCGCCGATGTTCGCTGGCTGGCCCGAAAAATGAAGTGATCACCGCGATCACCACCAGGCCCAGACCCATGCCGACCATCAGTTCGACAAGCGACACGCCGAGCTGCCTCGGAGCCGGGCTGCCTGGCATGGAGGCTCGACGGTCGCTGCACGGGATCACGGTACCGGTGCCAGGTTGGCAATACGAACGGTGACCGAATGGACGCGGCGCTTGCTTTCCTCGTCGAACTGCCCCTGACCGCAGGAGTTCTCCGGCGCGGCGGTCGGTACCAGGCCCTGCCAGGCGATGGCCACCACGTAAGACCGCTCGATCGCGGCGCCTGCGGCGTCGGCCAGGCGGCGGATACATCCGCGAGCGCCCAGCACGCTGCCCAGCTGCGCCGAGCCTTCGGCGGCAGCGACACCGCGCAGCAGGTTGGTCCATTCGCACACATCGCGGGCGGCGCCGGCGGCGACTTCCATGCAGTCCTGCGCCTCGCCGGCCGCTGCCAGCTCGTCGGCCTGCACATAGGCTTCGGCATTGCGGCGGTTGGAATTGATGCGATCGACCATGTCCTGCGCGAGCTGGATCGTCTGCGCCCGCTGCACCGCCTCGGTGCTGGCCAACGATGTCTTCATCTGCAGGCGAGCCAGTCCGAGGATGCCGAATGCGAACACGACGACGGCAATCAGCACCTCGATCAGCGAGAAGCCGAGCGAGGGCCGACGACCGAGGTTCATGAGCAGGCGCCGACGCTGGCCTGCGGCCGGCCCGAAAGGTCGATCGAGACACAGCGCGGAGATGCAAGGGCGTCCCCACGGCTGTCCCTGAGCTGGATGCTGACGCCGCCGGCCGTCGTCATCCGGCCGCTGCCGTCGAAGGTGATCGCCGCCGGCGTCGCCGACCCGTCGATGTGGCCGGTGGAGCCGTCCTTGCGATCGATCTGCAAGCCGCCAGCGGCCGTGGCCGTCCAGCCGCGCCCCCAGTTCGCGTTCTCGCCGGCCACGGCGGCAGTAACGGTGACTTGCGCGTTGCGCTTGATGGCCTCGCTGCGCGCCACCAGCAGGGTAGTCACCAGATCAGTGGCCGCGCCGCGCAGACGCTGATTCGAGGCAAAGGATGTGAAGCTCGGCGCAGCCAGCGCCATCACGATCGAAACGATCGTGATGACGGCCAGCATTTCGACCAGCGTGAAACCGGCCTGCCGAGCATCGATGCGTTGGTTGATGAACATGGTCTCCTCCCTGGAATTCATTGCCAGCAACGCGCCGGAGCGCGTTCGCCGGAACTGGTCAGGCTCAGCGTGCCGCAGCCCTCGATGGTCTGCGCGCCCTGCGGTGCGGCGCTGATCGTGAAGCTCGGCGGCACCGCCACCGGAG
>JAHEDN010000023.1 GCA_024641225.1 Burkholderiales bacterium
GTCGCCAAACCGCCGTGCGGCCTGTGCCACACGCTGGCCGCTGCCGGAACCTCGGGAAAGATCGGACCGAGCCTCGACGAGTTGAAACCCGATGCCGATCGCGTGGCTCGCGCGCTGAAGCAGGGCGTGGGCGTCATGCCCGCCTTCGACGAATCCCTGACCGACGAGCAGATCGCCGCGCTCGCGCGCTATGTCGCGCGTGTGACGGGAGGATCGAAGTAAGGCGCAGGCGGGCCCGCAGAACGAACCGTGGTGTCCTGCGCCGCGCCGGTGGGACGGGATCAGGTTCCGATCCGCGCCGCCAGATCCTCGAGGTCGGTGGCCACCACGTCCCAGGCCTCCTCGGCGTGCAGGTCGGTGCTCTGCGCCGGGCCGTACTCGGTGGTTCGAGGAATGAAGCCGGTGCGCAGGCCGCACCCGCGTGCCGCGCGCAGGTCGCCGTTGTGCGCGGCGACCATCATCACCTGCGAAGGCGGCAGATCCAGCTGGCGCGCCACACCGAGGTACGTGTCGGGGTGCGGCTTGTAGCGCTGGAACGTTTCGGCGGAGAAGATATGGTCCCAGGGCAGCCCGGCGCGCCTGGCCATGTCCGCCAGCAGCGAAATATTGCCGTTCGATAGCGGCGCGATGAAGTAGCGCCGCTTCATGCGCGTGAGCCCGGCCACGCTGTCGGGCCAGGGATCGAGCCGGTGCCAGACGCGGTTGATGTGGGCGCGCTGCGCCGGCGTCACGTCGTGCAACCCGAGCATCGGCAGAAGTTCATCGAGGCACTCGTCGTGAAGTTCGTCGAGCTTTCGAAAGGCAATCTCGCCGCTGCGTACGCGCTCCATCTGCGGCTGGTAGCGGGCTCGCCAAAGATCGGCCAGCCGCAGCCAGTCGGCCTGCAGGTGCTGCCCGGGTCCCCAGGCGCCGAGGTCGCGCGCGATGCTGCCGCGCCAGTCGACCACGGTCCCGAAGACGTCGAAGACGATGGCCTGGACGTTGAGAGTGGGTTCGAGCATCGGCGTTTCAGACGGGTGATCGTGCGGGCGATGCTACGCGCAGGGACTCCTGGCGATTGCCGGATGCGCTCCGATGGGCACGAGCGGCTCCCTCGTCGCGACCTGTCACGGCGACTGCAGGTAGCCCAGGATCCGGGCACGCACGGATTCCAACTGCAGTGAGCAGGGCCCGGCGGCCGCGGGGTGAACGCTGTTGCAGCGCGCCATGACAGGCGTTCACGAAGGGGTGAAACCTTATCCCTTGTCCTCAGCAGGCGCTGACTGAAGAATCCGTGCCACTGCATCTCTGTCGCCGATCGCGGCGACTCTTCGATGCTTTCAGCTACATCGAGGAGGACTGGATGGATATCAAGGTTCAACGTCCATTGTCCGAGCGGGCCTATCGGATCCGCCGCTACGCGTTGCAGATGGGGGAGATCCAAGGCCAAGGATACATAGGCCAGGCGCTTGGATACGCCGACGTGCTGGCGGTTGCCTACGGGCACGCGCTCAACTACCGGCCTGAAGAACCGATGTGGGAAGGCCGTGATCGCTTCCTGCTGTCCCATGGCCACTACGCGATTGCCCTCTACGCGGCGTTGATCGAAGCCGGAATCGTCGACGAAGATGAACTGCAGACCTACGGCTGCGATGACAGCCGGCTGCCCATGTCGGGCATGGCGAGCTACACGCCGGGCATGGAGATATCAGGTGGCTCCCTCGGCCAGGGTTTGGCGATCGCGGTTGGAATGGCGCTCGGGCTGCGGCAGAAGAAAAGCGCCGCCTTCGTCTACAACTCGATGTCCGATGGAGAACTCGACGAAGGCGCAACCTGGGAGGCTGCGCTGTCGGCCGCCCACCACGGGCTGTCGAACCTGATCTGCCTGATCGACGTCAACAACCAGCAGGCTGACGGCAATTCGAACCGGATGCTCGGTTTCGAGCCGCTGGTGGACAAGTTCAACGCATTCGGCTGGTACACGCAGCGCGTGGACGGCAATGATCTGGCGGCCGTTGTCAATGCGTTCGACGCTGCGCGGCAGCTGGAGGCTGCCAAGCCGCGTGCGATCGTCTGCGACACGCTGATGGGCAAGGGCGTGCCGTTCCTCGAGAAGCGGGAGAAGAACCACTTCATCCGAGTCGATCCGCCGGAATGGCAGCAGGCGATTGCGGTTCTCGACGCAGCACGCGCGGTCGGAGCGACGAAATGAACACGGTTACCGAGCAGAAGCCCCGCCTGACCACGGCGGCAATGATTGCCTCGATCGCCGGGGACAATCAGCGCGTCACGGCAGCGCCGTTCGGCAAGGCGCTGGTCGAACTTGCCCGGACTCGGCCCGAGATCGTCGGCATGACCGCGGACCTCGCCAAGTACACGGATCTGCATCTTTTCGCGCAGGCATACCCGGAGCGCTTCTTCCAGATGGGCATGGCCGAGCAGCTTCTGATGGGGGCGGCCGGCGGCATGGCCAAAGAGGGATTCACGCCTTTTGCGACCACCTACGCCGTGTTCGGCTCGCGCCGTGCCTACGACTTCATCCACCAGGTGATCTGCGAAGAACACCTGAATGTGAAGATCTGCTGCGCGCTGCCGGGACTGACGACCGGCTATGGTCCCAGCCACCAGGCCACCGAAGACATCGCGATCATGCGCGGCGTCCCCGGGCTCACCATCGTCGATCCCTGCGACGCGCTGGACATCGAGCAGGCCGTTCCTAAGATCGCTGACCATGACGGCCCTGTCTACATGCGCCTGCTGCGCGGCAACGTGCCGCTTGTACTCGATGAGTACGACTACACGTTCGAGCTCGGCAAGGCGAAGTTGCTGCGCGACGGCAGGGACGCGTTGATCGTCTCCAGCGGCTTCATGACCATGCGTGCTCTGGAGGCGGCGAAAATTCTGGCCGCGGCAGGCATCGAGATCGCCCTGCTGCACACGCCAACGATCAAGCCTCTCGACGAAGCCGCGATCCTGCGCGAAGCGTCGCGGAGCGGGCGCCTGGTCGTCGTCGCCGAGAATCACTCGGTCGTCGGTGGACTGGGCGAAGCCGTTGCAACGCTCCTGATGCGTAGCGGCACGGCCGCGACTTTCCGGCAGATCGCGCTTCCGGACGAGTTCCTCGCCGCAGGCGCGTTGCCGACCTTGCATGACCGCTATGGCATCTCTGCCGCCGCCGTGGCCTCGCGCATCCGGTCATGGCTCTAGAAAGCAGTTCGGACACCACTCAGCGGATGTCACGTACCGTGCAGCATTGCCTGCCCGGATTCACACAAGTTTCACCCACAACGAAGGAGGCACACAGATGAAATCACCCACCCGTCGGGTCATGCTGGGTCTGGCCGCAGGCCTGATGGCCATGCCGTTCGCATTCGCGCAGGCACCGATGAAACTGACCCTGGGCCACAACGCCGGCCCCGGCAACCCGAAGGCGGAGGCGGCGATCAAGTTCGCCGAAATCGTCAAGGCGAAGAGCAACGGCCGCCTGAACGTGCAGGTCGGCGCCGCGGCACAGCTCGGCGACGATCTGACCATGATCTCCGCGCTGCGCACCGGCACGCTCGACATGAGCATCAACTCGCAGGGGCCGCTGTCGTCGGTGCTTCCGGAGCTTGCGGCGCTTGGCCTGCCCTTCCTGTTCTCCAGCCTGCCGGAGGCGTGGAAGGTGCTCGACGGCGCCGTCGGCCAGGACCTGGCCAAGCGGCTTGAGCCCAAGAACATGATCCTGCTCGGCTGGATGGACAACGGCATCCGCCAGACGACCAACAACAAGCGGCCGGTCAACGTGCCCGCCGACTTGCAGGGCATGAAACTGCGCACGCCGGCCGATCCGGCCACCGTCGACCTGTTCCAGGCGATGGGGGCGCTGACCCAGCAAATCAACTTCGGCGAGCTGTACGTCGCCCTGCAGCAGGGCGTCGTCGACGGCCAGGAGAATCCGCTCGCCAACATCTACTCGTCGAAGCTGTACGAGGTGCAGAAGTTCCTGTCCTTCACTAACCACAAGTACGAGTGCATGCCGTTCGTCATGAGCAGCATCACCTGGGCGCGGCTGTCCCCGGCCGACCGGGAAATCATCAAGGCCGCGGCAGTGGAGGCAACCGCCTACGAGCGCAAGCTGATGTTCGAATCGGACGAGAAGCTGCTCGGCGAGTTCAAGAAGATGTCCCACCTGGCGATCAACACGCCGCCCAGCCTGGCGCCGTTCAAGGCCGCCACGGAGAAGGTGTGGGACGACTGGGAGAAGAAGCCGTTCGGCGACTTCGTCAAGTCGCTGCGCGCCACGCGCGGCAAGTAGGCGGCGGGCGCGGCAGCGCAACCGCGAAGCGGCGGTCGGCAAGGCCGCCGCTTCGCGCACTGGCGAATTGGAGTCGGGAGGCGCGACAACATGGAAACCGAATTCAGCGGCTGGCGGGCGGCGCTGCTCGCCGCGGCGCGGCTGGTCGACGTGTTCGTCGAGAGGGTATGCAGGTCGGTCCTCATCCTCACCGGGCTGGCGCTGCTGGTCGTGCTGATCGGCACGGTGGCGGTGCGCTACTTCCACGGCGCCAGCGTGCGCTACGACGCCGAGCTCATCGCGCTGACCTTTCCGATCTTCGTCTCGGCCGGCATCGCCGAGGCGGCGCGGCAAGGGGCGCACGTCGCCACCCAGATCATGCTCAAGGTGCTGAACGACGTCTGGCGACCGCGGCTGGCCATCTTCATTCACGCCGCGACGGCAACCGCCTATCTTTACCTGGCGTGGTACGCGTTCCTGAACGCGCTGATCGCGCACGACGAGCGCAGCACGATCCTGCGCGTGCCGGGCAGCGTCGGCTACGGCAGCCTGTCGGTCGGCCTGGCGCTGATCGGAATCTGCAGCCTGGCCACCATCGTCCGCCTGCTCATCGCGGGTGAGAAGGTCAAGGTCGACTTCGCCGCTTCCGGACCGGGGGTCGTATGAGCGCCGTCATGGTCATCGTCTTCCTGCTGTGCCTGGCGCTGTCGTTTCCGGTCGCGCATGGGCTGCTCATCGGTTCGACGCTGGGCCTGATGACCTCGGATCACCTGCCGCTGTTCGCGGTGGTGCAGCAGTTGTACGCGCCGACGCAGAGCTTTCCGCTGATCGCGATCCCGTTCTTCGTGATGGCGGGCGAACTGATGATGTCCGGCAAGCTCGGCGAGCGCCTGATCGAGTTCGCCACCGACCTCGTCGGCCGCTTCCGCGGCGGCCACGCCATGGTGAGCGTGCTCGGCTCGACCCTGTTCGGCGGCGTATCCGGCTCGGCGGTGGCCGACGCCACCGCGCTCGGCGCCGTGCTGGTGCCGTGGCAGAAGAAGATGGGCTATCCGCCGGCGTTCTGCGGTGCGACCATTGCCGCCGCCTCGACCATCGACATCCTGATCCCGCCGTCGATCCCGCTGATCCTCTTTGCCCTCGTGTCCAACGCCTCGATCGGCGCGCTGTTCTTCGCCGGCATCGTGCCCGGCCTGATGCTGGCTGTCGGCTTCCTCGCGGTCTGCAACATCAGCGCCCGTTTCCGCGGTTTTCCCTACGATACGGAACCGGTCGCCTGGGGGACGATGGCCAGGCGCGGCCTTTTCGCGCTGCCGGCACTGCTGCTGCCGGTGTTCATCCTGCTGGCGCTGCGCTTCGGCGTCGCCACGCCGACCGAGATCAGCACCATTGCCGTCGTCTACTCGATGCTGGTTTCGGCGTTCTTCTACCGCGACCTGACCTGGGCCCGCGTGAAGAAGTCGCTGATCTTCGCCGGCGTCGCCTCCGGCGTGGTCATGCTGCTGATCATGACCTCGACCATCGCCGGGTGGATCCTGACGCTGGAGCAGGTGCCCGACCTGTTCATCGAATGGTCGAAGGAGACCTTCGACTCCAAGGTCGGGATCCTGATGATGATGAACGCAATCATGCTGTTCGCCGGCATGTTCATGGACCTGCCGGCAGCGATCCTGCTGCTCGGCCCGCTGTTCGTGCCGCTGGCGGTCAGCTTCCAGATCGACCTGGTGCAACTCGGCGTGATGATGGTCGTCAACCTCGCCATCGGCCTGTACTCGCCGCCGGTGGGCACGACGATGTTCATCGGCGCCATGCTGTCGAAGGCGAGCATCGGCGAGACGGTCAAGGAACTGATCCCGTTCTATGTCGTCGCGCTGCTGGTGCTGGCACTGATGACCTACGTGCCGGGGCTGACGCTGCAACTCTGAGCCAACCTTGCCGCCGCCGTTCGGCGGCGGCTGCCACGAGACCGAGACATGACCCAGCAGACGATCGCCTTCATCGGCATGGGCGCGATGGGTGCGCACAGCGCGCGGCGGCTGGCACAGGCCGGCTTCCGCGTCCAGGGCTTCGACGTCCGCGCCGAGGCGCTGCAGGCGCTGGCCGCCGCCGGCGGCCATCCCTGCGCCAGCGCCGCGCAGGCGATGCAGGGCGCACGACATGCGGTGCTGTTCGTCGTCAACGGCAGCCAAGCCGCGCAGGTGATCTTCGGGCCGCAGGGGCTCGGCGAGTCGGCGCCGGAGGGCGCGACGATCATCTCCTGCGTGACGATGGCGCCGACCGAGGCGGCGGACCTGGCCCGGCGCTGCGCCGAGCGCGGCTGGACCTTCGTCGACGCGCCGGTCAGCGGCGGCATGGTCGGCGCGGAGCAGGGCACGTTGACGATCATGGCCTCCGGGCAGGCAGCGGCGATCGAGCAATGCCGGCCGATCATGGAGACCATGGGCAACCGGCTGGTGATCGTCGGTACGAAGGCCGGCGACGGCGCGATGGTCAAGACGATCAACCAGCTGCTGTGCGGCGTGCACCTGGCCGCCGCCGGCGAGGCGATGGCGCTCGCGCGCCGCGCCGGGCTCGACCCGCAGGCAGTGTGGGACGTCGTGAGCCAGAGCGCCGCCGGCTCGTGGATGCTCAGCAACCGCGGGCCGCGCATGGTGGCGCGCAGCTTCGACCAACCGACCAGCACGGTGGACATCTTCGTCAAGGACCTCGGCATCGTCGCCGACGTGGCGCGCGGCCTGCGCTTTCCCGCCGCGCTGGCGGCCTCGGCGTTGCAGAGCTTCCTCGGCGCGAGCGGGGCCGGCAACGGCAGCCGTGACGACGCCGCCGTAACCCTGTTCTACGAGAACTTCGCGCCGCCGAAACCCGGCGGCTGACAGCCGCACGAGGAGTCCGCATGAACCTGTATCGAATGCTGGCGGCGCGCGCCGCCGAAGGCAAGCCGCTGCGCATCGGCCTGATCGGCGCCGGCAAGTTCGGCGCGATGTACCTGGCGCAGGTACCGCGCACGCCGGGCGTGCATCTCGTCGGCATCGCCGACCTGTCGCCGGCCGCCGCACGGGTCAACCTCGAACGCGTCGGCTGGAAGCCGGAACAGTTCGGTGCCGGCTCCCTCGACGACGCGCTGGCCAAGGGCCATACGCACCTCGGCGACGACTGGCAGCAGCTCGTCGTGCACCCGGGCATCGACGTCATCGTCGAATGCACCGGCCATCCGCCCGCGGCGGTCGAGCACTGTCTCGGCGCGTTCGCCCACGGCAAGCACGTCGTCAACGTCACCGTCGAGGCCGACGCCTTCTGCGGGCCGCTGCTGGCCCGCAGGGCCCGCGATGCCGGTGTCGTCTACAGCCTCGCCTACGGCGATCAGCCGGCCCTGATCTGCGATCTCGTCGACTGGGGGCGTGCCTGCGGTTTTCCGGTGGTCGCAGCGGGACGCGGCCACAAGTGGCTGCCGCACTTCTCCGAGTCGACGCCGGACACCGTGTGGAACAACTGGGGACTGACGCCGGAGCAGGCCAGGATCGGCGGGCTGAACCCGAAGATGTTCAATTCGTTCCTCGACGGCTCGAAACCGTCGATCGAGAGCACCGCGGTGTGCAACGCGACAGGCCTGGTCGCGCCGCCGGATGGGCTGACGTTTCCGCCGGCCTCGGTCGACGACATCCCTTTCGTGTGCCGGCCGATCGCCGAGGGTGGCGTGCTGCACCAGAAGGGCCAGGTCGAGGTCATCTCGTCGCTGGAGAAGGACGGCCGCGTCATCCCCTACGACATCCGCATGGGCGTGTTCGTCGTCTTCGAGGGCGAGACAGAGTACATCCGCAACTGCTTCAAGGAGTACATGGTGCGCACGGACCCGACCGGCCGCTATGCCTGCCTGTACAAGCGCTGGCACCTGATCGGCCTCGAACTTGGCATCTCGGTGGCCTCGGTCGGACTGCGCGGCGAGCCGACGGGTGCGGCGAGCTGCTTCAACGCCGACGTGGTGGCGACCGCCAAGCGCGACCTGAAGGCGGGCGAAGTGCTCGACGGCGAGGGCGGCTACACGGTGTGGGGCAAGCTGTTTCAGGCCGAGAAGTCGCTCGCCTTCGGCGGTTTGCCCCTCGGGCTGGCGCACGACGTCAAGCTGGTGCGCGACGTCAAGAAGGGCCAGTCGGTGTCATGGGCCGACGTGAAGATGGATGAAAGCCTGCCCGCGTACAAGCTCCGGCGAGAGATGGAAGCGCTGTTCGCGCCAGCGCGGCGCTAGGCGGCGCCGCTGCGGCGGGCGTCGTACTCGTTGATGCGGTCGACCTTCGGCTTCGAGCGGCCGCCGTCGAAACTCGACTGCAGCCACTTGTCGACGATCGCCTTGGCCAGTTCCGGTCCGATCACGCGCGCGCCGAGCGTGATGATCTGCGCGTCGTTGCTACGGCTGGCGCGCTCCGCCGAATAGGTGTCATGGCACTGGGCGGCGCGGATGCCAGGGACCTTGTTGGCCGAGATTGCCATGCCGATGCCCGTACCGCACAGAAGCACGCCGCGCGGGTGCTCGCCCTTCGCAACGCTCTCCGCTACAGCGAAAGCAACATCCGGGTACAGCACGGGCCTGTTGTCGTGTGTGCCGAAGTCGGTGACCTCATGACCAGCGGCAATCAGATGCTTCTTGATCGTTTCTTTCAGCTCGCAGGCCGCTTCGTCGCAGCCAATCGCCAGTTCCATCTCAGTCTCCCAGCTGTCGCCGCAGCGAGCGCGCCATCGATTGCAGGATCAGGAAACACGAGGTCGCGCCGGCGTCGAGCACGCCGATCGAGCGCGGGCCGAGCCGCGCCGAGCGGCCGACGCGCGCCTGCATGTCCTTGGTCGAGTTCTTTCCTGCCTCGGCCGCCTCGCTCATCGCTTCCAGGGCAAGAGCGAACGGTGCGCCCGCCGCCTGCGCAGCGCGGAACGCATCGTGCGCCGGCACCAGCGTGTCGATAAGCGTCTTGTCGCCGACCTGCGCATTGCCCATGCGCTGGACGCGCGCTGTCGCTGCCTGCAGCGCGTCGCCGAAAAGGGCGGCGTCGAGCTGTCCGTAGGGGGCTAGCGTCTGCGCGAACGCGCCGAAGAACTGCCCGTACAGCGGCCCCATCGAACCGCCGATGTCGTCCATCAGCGCCTGCGACAGTTGTTCGAGCGCCGTCGGCAGATGCTGAGCCTGGCTGCCGAGTGCATCGAGCCGTTGGCCGCATCCGGTGAACCCCTTGCTCATGTTGATGCCGTGGTCGCCGTCACCGATCGCGCCATCGATCTCGCTCAGATACCCGCGATGCGCGTTGATCGTCGCGATGAGATCGCGCACTACGACGCCAGCCGTAGCCATCGCGACAGCGGGACCAACAACCGTCCGTGCCTCCGCCGCCGCGGGCGCTGCCGGCATCGCCGCACCGGCGCGGGAAGTCGCCGTCGCACCGGGAGGCGCGACCGTAGCTGGCTCGCCCGCCACCGCACTGCCGACCGTCATTCCTGCGCTGCGGCACGGCGCTTTCAGGCATGTTTCGAGTTCATCGTCGAGACGCATGACGGTCAGCGTGACGCCGAACATCTCCAGCGAGGTGAACAGGTTGCCGATGTGATTGACGGCAATCCTGATGCCCTGCGCCTGCAACCGGCGAGCCACCTCGCCGTACAGGATGTACTGCTCCATCAGAGGTGTCGCGCCGAGGCCGGAAATCAGCACCGCGACTCGATCGCCCGCAATGAAGGGCAGGTCGGGCAGCACCACGCCGAGCATCAAGTCGGCCATCTCGGAGGCGCTGACGGTCTTTCGCACGTCGATGCCCGGCTCGCCATGATGGCCGATGCCCACTTCCATCTTGCCGTGCTCGATCGTGAAGTTGGCCTTGCCGACCGCCGGGATCACGCAGGCCGACAGGCCGATGCCGATCGAGCGCGTCGAATCGATCGCCTTCTGCGCCACCGCGATCACCTCGCCCAGTGATGCGCCCATCGCCGCCTTGGCGGCGCCGATCTTCCACATCAGGATTTCGCCGGCGACGCCACGGCGCTTGGCCTCGTCGCCTTTCGGCGCCGAAGGCACGTCGTCGTTGGCAATCACGGTCCTGACCGTCAGGCCCTCGCGGCCGACGGTCTCGGTCGCCATGCGTACGTTCATGTTGTCGCCGGCATAGTTGCCGTACAGGCAGGCCACGCCGCTGCCGCCGTCGGCCGCCCGCATCGCGTCGGCGAAGCTCTTCGCCGTCGGCGACGAGAAAATCTCGCCAATCGCTACGGCATCGACGAGTCCCTCGCCGACGTAGCCGAGAAACGCGGGCTCATGCCCCGAACCGCCGCCGGTAACGATTCCGACCTTGCCTTTCTCCGGCGCGGCGGCGCGCTTGACCACGCGCGGGTTGCCGGTGCCGACGACCCGGCCCTCGTGTGCCGCGAGCCATCCCTTGAGCATGTCCTCGACGACCTGGTCCGGACTGTTGATCACGCGGTTCATCGCGAGTCTCCGATAGGGGGCTGCTCAGGCAGGAAGCGCGGCGCGCTCCAGGTGCTGCCGGACGAACTGCAGCGCGGCCTTCAGCGTAGTTTCGATGTCGCCCAGCGGCACGCGGTAGACGGCGCGGCTCGGCCTGGCATCCGGTCCACGGTGCAGGCGCATCGGAATCTCGATTGACAGGTCGAGATCTGTCTTTGCGATCGCCTCGACGATGCCGGCGCAGCCGACCTGTCCGTCGCCCAGTGGCGTGAAGAAGAAGCCGTCGGCATTCGCCCGCACGTCCTTCACGTGGGTATGCACGCAGTGGGGCATCGCGGCCAGTGCATCCGCGGCGGGATGGATGGAGGGACGGTGCGAGATCGTATTGCCTGCGTCGTAGTTCAGTCCCACGCGTGGATGATCGATGCGCGCCAGCAGCGCCGCGGCGTCGACCGCGGTGTTCAGCAGATTGTCAGAGCCGTCGCCCGGGTTCTCCAGCCCGATCCACATGCCCAGCATCTCTGCGTGCGAGGCAAGCTGGGCGATGTTGGTGTAGAAGCGGTGCTCGTTGCTGCGCGCCGCGGCATTGGTGTTGATGACCCGCGCGCCGAGCGCGCGCGCGAAATCCATGCGGCCGCGGAATACTTCAAGCGCGTCGGGCCGACCCAGGTCGATGTGAGAGGAGAACGCGTGGCAGGCGATTCCGGCGTCCTTCAGCCAGGCGGTGTACTGCTTGGCTTGAGCCGCAGTGAACGCACTCTCGTCGAACGGCTCCGTGTAGCCGACGATGAAAGCGGGCTCGACGTACGTGGCGCCGATCGAGGCAAGGCTCTCGAGCACGCGCGGAAACGGGTAGCCGTCGAATGGGGCGGCACTGATCGACACGATGCGCGTGCGGCCGCCGCCATTACGTTCGGGCAGGATGGGATGCTTCATGGAGCTCCTTCTAGAGCGCTTCCGCGGCGTACAGGCAGGCGGTCCGGCTGGCGCGGCAGTCCCGCTCGCTCCCGCCGCAGCACCGAGGAGCGACCAGGTTGTCGTCGCCTTAGTGGATCAGCATGCCGCCATTGACGTCGAGCGTGATGCCAGTGCAGTACCCGGACAGGTCGCTCGCCAGGAACACTACGCAGCCGGCGACGTCGTCCGGGTCGCCGATGCGCGCCAGCGGAATCTGCTCCAGGATGCCAGCCTTGCGACTCTCCGGGATCTTCCCTTTGTTGATGTCGGTCGCGATCAGGCCTGGCGTAAGGCAGTTGACGCGGATACCGTTGCCGCCGTACTCGCGCGCCATCGCACGCGCCAGGCCGAGCACGCCCGCCTTCGCAGCCGAGTAATGCGGTCCGCCCAGAATGCCGCCGCCGCGCTGGGCCGACACCGATGAAATGCAGATGATCGAGCCGCTTTTCTGCGCCAGCATTGCCGGCAGCACGGCCTGCGACGCGAGCAGCGTACCGCGCAGGCTCACGTCGAGGACCGCGTCGTAGTCGGCCTCGGTGATATCCAGCGTCTTGCGCGGTTGGGTGATCCCGGCGTTGTTCAGCAGAATGTCGATGCGGCCGAACTTCGCAAGGATGGCCTTGGCGGCCTGTTCGCAGGAACTCTTGTTCGTCACGTCGGCTACCACGCCGAGGTGCTCGGCGCCGAGTCGTGCAGCCGCGCCGGCCGGGTCGGCCTGCGCCAGATCAAGTATCACCACCTTGGCGCCATGCGCCGCCATCATGCGGGCCGACGCAAAGCCAAGGCCGTTCAGGCCCGCGCCACCGGTAACAACAGCCACCTTGTCTTTCAACAGCATTGCGGTTTCTCCGTCGCGAGCAGGTTGGCGCATTCTTCGTCTCGGCAGTTGTGGACTCAAGCGATAAGATTTCACCTACTGCTGAATTGCTCTCATGTGGCAGCACAACAAATGCGCACCTCCCTGCCGCCCTTGCCTGCGCTTTCCGCGTTCGAAGCCGTGGCGCGTCGCCGCTCCTTTGCGCTGGCCGCGGCCGAACTTAGCCTCACACCGTCTGCCGTCAGTCATCAGGTGGCGCGGCTGGAGGATTTTCTCGGCGTGCGCCTGTTCGACCGCACAACGAGAGGCGTTTCACTGAGCCCCGCCGGCGAGGCTTATCTTCGGCGAGTGGCTGGCGCGCTGGGCGCGATCGGTGCGGCGACGGACGACGTCCGGAAGGGCGTGCGCAACTCGCTCTATGTCCACACCAGCCCGACCTTCGCGAGCCTTTGGCTCATGCCGCGCCTGGGACACTTTGCCCAGGAGCATCCCGGAGTTTCGGTCTTCCTGTCCGCATCGCCGACGCACTCGGACTTCGCGCTCGGGCAGGTCGACGTTGACGTTCGCTACGGCATGCCTGACTGGCCAAACCTCACCGTTCGGCCCATCTTCGACGAGCCCATTCTTCCGCTTGCCAGCCCGACGTTCATCGAACGCCATCGAATCCGCGACCCAGAGGACTTGCTGCACGTTCCGCTGATTCAGTCGACTGTCAGCGTGGTGCAATGGAGCGACTGGTTCTCGGCGCGTGGATTCGACCAGGGTCCGGAACGATATGCGCTGCGGTTCGACCGCGCGTCGCTTTCGCTCGATGCCGCCGTTCAGGGGCTGGGTGTTGCTCTGGAAAGCGCAACGATGGCGCAGGGATTCCTCGACAGTGATCAACTGCGCACGATCTTTGATAAGGCATGGTCCATCTCAGTACGCGCACATTTCGCCGTCTACCCTCCACGCCACGCGCAACGGCCGGAGGTCGCCAGTTTCCTTGGCTGGCTCAATAAGCAGGCCGACCGCACCTGACGCGCGGCCCGCGCACCAACGTCATTCGTTGGTGCGCGGGCAGCAGAGCTTCTGCGGCCTTGCGCGACGGACCGCTTCTGCGCGGCAG
>JAHEDN010000358.1 GCA_024641225.1 Burkholderiales bacterium
GCTGATGATCGTGGAGACGCCGCCGTCGCCGGCGGCGATCTCCTCCAGCGCGATCGCCAGCGAGGTGTAGTCCATGCCGGCGCCGCCGTATTCCTCCGGCACGGCGATACCGAACGTGCCGAGCGCCGCCAGTTCGGCGAGCGCCTCCTTCGGGAAGACGTGCTCGCGGTCCCACTGGGCCGCGTTCGGCGCCAGCCGCGAGGAGGCGAACTCGCGCAGCGCCTCGCGCAGCAGCCGGTGTTCTTCTTTCAGCATGCGGGGATCAATCCCCCAGCTTCCGTGTACCCGAACCGCGCGCGCGGATCACGTAGCCGGTGATCGCAGCGGCGGCGATCGCGGCGAGCAGCATCTGTCCGCCGCCGAGCGCGCCCGAGATCAGCAGCGTCTGCGACAGGCAGCTCGCGAACAGCGACGGCACGCACCACGCCCACGTGACGAGCGCGGAGAAAGAGACCCAGATCAGGATCGCCACCAGCAGGCCGCGTGACAGTGACTGGCTGATGCTGTGCACGCTCTTGGCGGCTCGGCCATAGACGATCAGTGCGAACAGCATCGCGAGCAGCGCGGGCACCGCGATGAAGACCCACGGGTCGATGCCCGCCTCGTCAGCGAAGCGCAGCATGACGGCGTGCAGCGACGCGGCGGCGATCGCGCCGAAGGCGCCGAACAGCAGCGCCGCCAGTACCGGGATCGACAACTGTCGCCTCATCTGACTACCGGTTTGCTCGCCAGCCTCGACTCAGGACTTGCGTGCAGTGATTTCGATTTCCAGCCTCATCCGCGGATCGACCAGCCCGCAGACGATCGCGGTGGCCGCCGGCCGCGCCCGCGCGAAGTACTTGCCGAAGACCGGCGCGAGTACTTCGAAAAGCCGTGCGTCGGTCAGGTAATAGCGCACCCGCACGACATCGTCCAGCGTGCATCCCGCCTGAGCCAGCGCTGCCGCGATGTTACGGAAACACTGGTGGCACTGGGCGAGCGGATCCTCGTCGATTTGCATCGTTGCATAGTCGAAGCCGGTGGTGCCTGCCACGAGGACGGTATCGCCGTCGACCACGGCCCTGCTGTATCCGGCGAGCGCCTCGAACGACGACCCCGAACTGATCCGCTGTACTGTCATTCGACCCCGCTAGAAGGCGATCCGCTCGCCGTCGAAATTGAACAAGCCGCCGTTGTACGAGGCGTCGGCCGCGCCGAGCACGCGCCGCATGCCGGCCACGCTGTCGGCCACCTCGACGGTCGCCCCGGCGCCACCGAGATCGGTGCGCACCCAGCCGGGATGCAGCGCGACGCAGACGATACCCTGCGCGCCGAGTTCGAGGCTCGCCGCTTTCATTACGCCGTTCAGGGCCGCCTTGCTGGCCCGGTACAGCCAGCCGGCGGTCGACTGCATCTGCGACACGGAACCCATGCGGCTCGACACGACCGCCAACGTGCCGCGCGAGGCGGCCAGCGCGGGCGCCAGCGTCGGGATCAGCCGCATCGCGGCCAGCACGTTGGTGTGCATCACGCGGTCGAAATCCGCGACGTCCGGCGCGACCAGGCCCTGCGTGCGCGGACCGTAAACCCCCGCGTTGAGGATGGCCACGCTCAACGGCCTGGCGGCCAGCGATCGCGTCAGCGCGGCGGGCGACGCGGCGTCGAGCACGTCGAGCCGCACCGGTTCAGCACCCAGGGCCTGCAGCCGCTCGCCGTCGGCCGGCGCGCGATGCGTCGCGATCACGCGCGCGCCCGCCGCCGCGTACTGGCGGACGAATTCCAGCCCGATGCCGCGGCTGGCGCCGACGACAAGAACTGCCGCCGGCGTCATCGGTCGTCGCCGGCGTTTTCCAGGGCGCCGCTCAACGGATCATCTCGACCGCCATCGCGGTCGCCTCGCCACCGCCGATGCACAGCGCGGCGATGCCCCGTGTGCCGCCGGTCTTCTTCAGCGCGCCGAGCAGCGTGACGACGATGCGCGCGCCGGAGGCGCCGATCGGATGGCCCAGCGCGCAGGCACCGCCGTGGATGTTGACCTTGTCGTGCGGCAGCTTGTGCTCGGCCATCGCCGCCATCGTCACCGCGGCGAAGGCTTCGTTGACCTCCCACAGGTCGACCTGCCCGGCGTTCCAGCCGGTCTTGGCCAGTACTTTGGCGATCGCGCCGACCGGCGCGGTGGTGAACCACTCCGGTGCCTGCGCGTGCACGCTGTGCGCGAGGATGCGGGCGATGGGCTTGCAGCCGAGCTTCGCGGCGGTCGATTCGCGCATCAGCACCAGCGCAGCGGCACCGTCCGAGATCGACGAGGCGTTGGCGGCAGTGATGGTGCCGTCCTTCTTGAACGCCGGCTTCAGCCCGGGGATCTTGTCGATCCTGGCCTTGAACGGCTGCTCGTCCTTGGCGATCTCGACCTCGCCGCCCTTGCCCGCAATCTTCACCGGGGTGATTTCCCAGCCGAAGCTGCCGTCGGTGTTGGCGTTGGCCGCGCGCTCGAGCGAGGTGATGGCGAACTTGTCCTGCGCCTCGCGCGTGAAGCTGTACTTGGCCACGCACTGTTCGGCGAACACGCCCATCGCCTTGCCGCGCTCGTAGGCGTCCTCGAGACCGTCGAGCGCCATGTGGTCGTACATCATCGCGTGGCCGTAGCGGTATCCGGTGCGGGCCTTCGGGATCAGGTAGGGCGCGTTGCTCATGCTCTCCATGCCACCGGCAACGAGCACGTCCGCGCTGCCGGCGGCCAGCATGTCGTGCGCGAACATCATCGTGCGCATGCCCGAGCCGCACATCTTCGACAGCGTGACTGCCCCGGCCGACTGCGGCAGCCCGGCGAGCAGCGTGGCCTGCCGCGCCGGTGCCTGGCCCTGGCCGGCCATCAGGCAGTTGCCCATCAGCACTTCGTCGACGGCCTCGCCCTTGACACCGGCGCGTTCGACAGCCGCCCTGATGGCCACGGCGCCGAGCTGCCACGCCTGCTGCGAGGCGAAGTCGCCGAGCATGCCGCCGATGGGCGTGCGGGCGGCGGAGACGATGACGATGGGATCTGACATGGCGAATCCTCCAGAAAGAACGTGTGTCAGTTAGGGGAGGGCTGGCACGCCGCCGAAGCGGCGCGGCGTGCTGGCTTGCTCGAACGGGTAGCGGAAGCGGCGCATTCGATCATGATCGTCGGCCGCGTGCGGAAGCTGAACAGCACGCACGCCGAAATCGACCGGCACAAAGCAATGGCCGCAGCAGCGACCGCTAGGCATTATCCGCCGCGGCACGAGGTTCGGCTGCGGGCAGCGCGCGGGAAGCTTGACGAGGGTCATCCGCCCGCGTCCCGCCGGCGAATGGAGCGGACGGTCGCGGGTCAGTCCTGCGCCTCGGCGAAGCGGCTTGCGAAGCGCTTTTCCAGCGGATACGGAAACACGTCCTCCAGCTGCCCGCGCTTGATCCGCTCCTTGCGTGCCTGCCAGAAATCGGGCGTGAACAGGTCCGCGTGGTACTTCAGCAGCGCGGCGCGAATGCGCGGGTCGCCGAGCAGGAACGGCTCCCAGTTCTCCGGGAAAACGTCGCCCTTTTCGACCCGGTACCACGGCTCGCCGGACATCTCCGCCTCCTCGTTCGGCGCCGGCGGGATGCGTCGAAAGCTGCACTCGGTCATGTACTCGATCTCGTCGTAGTCGTAGAACACGATCCGACCGAGCCTTGTGACGCCGAAGTTCTTGTACAGCATGTCGCCCGGGAA
>JAHEDN010000359.1 GCA_024641225.1 Burkholderiales bacterium
CGGCCGGTCGATGAAGAAGCGCGACATCGCGTGTTCCGGGCCGCGCGATCAGGACTGCGGCGCCTTGCCGGCCTTCGAGTCCGGCGCGGGCGCCTTCTCCCCCTTCGCCGCGCCCGAGAGCGGCGGGGAAGACTGCGCGCCGCCCGGTCCTGCGCCCGCTTTCGCTTCGCTTCGCTCGACGGCCTGCACGACCGTGCCCGGCCGAGCGCGCTGCAGGCCTTCGACGATCACGCGCTCGCCCGGCTGCAGGCCCGCGTCGACCAGCCACTCGTTGCCGAGCGTCCGCGCGACCTGCAGCTTGCGCGACTCCACCTTGTCGTCCTTGCCCACCACCATCGCGACCGCGTCGCCCTTCGTGTCGCGCGTCACGGCCTGCTGCGGCACCACGATGGCCGCCTCGCGCACGCCCTCCTCGATCACGGCGCGCACGTACATCCCCGGCAGCAGGACGCCCTGCGGGTTCGGAAACAGCGCGCGCAGCGTGACCGCTCCGGTGGCCGGATCGACGGTGACGTCGGAAAACTGCAGCGTGCCCTCGTGCAGATAGGCTGTGCCGTCCTCGAGCAGCAGCGCGACACGCGCCGAGTCCGCGGTCGGCTTCTTCAGCTTGCCGGAGGCGAGCGCGCGCCGCAGGCGCAGCAACTCCGTGCTCGACTGCGTGACATCGACGTAGATCGGGTCCAGCTGCTGGATGGTGGCGAGCGCGGCCTGCTGATTGGCGGTGACCAGCGCCCCTGCCGTGACCGCCGACACCCCGATGCGGCCGGAAATCGGCGCCGTCACCGTCGTGTAGGCCAGATTGATGCGCGCGGTTTCGGCGGCTGCCTTCGCCGCCGCGACGTCGGCTTCGCTCTGGCGAAGCGTCGCGTCGGCCTCGTCATACGCCTGCTGGCTGATGAACTTGATGGCCAGCAGTTCCTTGTAGCGCTCGGCGCGGAGTCGTGCCGTTTGCAGGCTCGCCTCGGCCTTCGCCACTGCTGCCTTTGCACTGGCGTACGCGGCCCGGTAGGTGGCCGGGTCGAGCCGGTACAGCGTCGTGCCCGCCTTGACCTCGCTGCCCTCGATGAAGCTGCGCGACTGGATGATCCCGGTCACCTGGGGCCGCACCTCGGCGATCAGGGTCGGCGCCGTGCGTCCCGGCAACGCGGTCCTGATCGGCACCGAGCGCGGCTGCACGGTCAGCACGCCAACCTGCGGCGGCGCCGGCGCGGCGGCCTGCGGCGGCGCCTTGGGGTTGCAGCCGGTCAGGATGGCAGAGGCGACAACCAGCAGGCCCGCCGCGATCCTGGATATGAAAACGAGTTGGAACATCAGGCCATCCTGTCGGCTGCGCACGACGAACTCCGCCGCGAGCGGAGCGGGCATCTCGTCCCGATCATTCACGATGCCGATACGTGCCCCGTGATCGGCCAGCTCGGCGCACTGACCCGTCACAGAGGAGCAATGACGACGATTTGTACCATGGGCCCCGCGGGCGGCGCGGGGGCGTCGGAAGCGCCAGTGCTCCTGTCCGCCAATCGGTGCGGAGCCGCTGCTAGCTCGTGCGCTCGCCGTCGCGTCCGAGCCAGCCGCGGATCTGCTCGTACACGCGCCGGCTGCCGAGCAGTTCCAGGTGGCCAAGTCTCTGCCCGACCCATTGATGACCTTCGGGAAACGCCAGCGTGCGTTCGTCATCGGCGTGACGCCCTAGGGCGCTGGCCAGTGGCACCAGTCCGTCACCGATCAGGCGCGCGCCGGCGCCGGTCGTCGAGTTGGCTGCAACGCCGGCAATCGCGTAGCAGTTCACCCCGGCAGGCAACGGAACGACCTGCCGCCGGTCCGCACTCGGCGCGAAGCGGTCGCTGCCCTGCCAGTCTTCATCGAGCAGGCTGCCGTGACGAAGGTCGGTGATGCCTGCGCTGCGCGCGCGCCCCAGATGGTTGAACGCCGCGGTGTACGGGCTCGCACCGAACAGCACGTCAACCCACGCACCGCCCCGCTCGAGGGGCGCGCCGTGATGGGGCGTGCCGAGAAACACCATTGTGTCCAGACGTTTCGTCCACGCACGTCGTCCGCGACGCGCGTAATGCACCGCGCTGCGCGCGACCAGTCCGCCCATGCTGTGGCCGATGATCGCGAGTTCCTCGATCGGTACGGGCCAACTGGAAACCAGCGGCCCCAGCATCGCGCTGAGTCGCCTGCCGTTGACCGAAATGTGCAGGCCGCTGTTGTAGCGGACGTAGACAGGTGTGTAGCCGAGGTCCTGCGCCAGTTCGCGCCCATGATCGTGCCCCTTGCGCGTCCATTGCCTGTCGCTCATGCACAGCCCGTGCACCAGGAGAGCGATTCTTCCGGTGGCGTGCGGCAGCGCGCTGGCCAGTCCTGCCTGAGTCAAGTCGAGCGCCGTGCCGTCGTGGCGCAGATGCATCCCGATCGCGAGCGGGTTCCCGCTGTCTTCGAGGTAGTCGCCGAGCACGCCGTTGAGCGCCGCCAGCACCGCGTCCCGCCCCCGCCACGGACTGCTCGCGCCGAGCAGCGGCTGCAGCGCCGCCAGCGAAACGTCCACGCCGGTTCCAACGACGCGCGTGACGCCGCGCACGCTCCGATAGACCAGCCCTGTGATGCCGCGGGTCGGCGCGAATGTGGCCTTGCCCAGCACACCCGGCGTACGTGCAATGTTGTGATGCATCGTCTCGACCAGGTGGGTCAGCAACAGAGTGGCGTCGGTCGCCACCCGGCTGGCGCCGCGCAGGTCCGACGGGATCGAGGCGTTCTCGCGAGCGGTATTTGCCATGGCCGCACTGTAGGGCCTGCGACCGCGGGAGGCGGCGTTGCAAGTAGAGCGGTCCTTCGAGCGGCGACCGCGCCTTGCGACGCGGTTGCAGCCTCGCCGGCCGGCATTGCGCCGGAATCGTTCAGGCGCTGGCGACGCGCGCGCCGTGCGTGTAGACGCTGAAGGTCTGACCCCGCGCGAAGCCGATCAGCGTCTGCCCGCAACTTTCGGCCACGCGCACCGCCAGCGCGGTCGGTGCGGAGACCGCGGCAAGCACGGCGATGCCGGCGGTGGCGCTCTTCTGCACCATCTCGACGCTGGCACGGCTGGTGACCAGCGCGAATCCTGCGCCCGCGCTGACACCGGCGCGCGTCAGCGCACCAAGAAGCTTGTCCAGTGCGTTGTGGCGGCCGACGTCCTCGCGTGCGCAGACGATTGCGCCGTCGGGTTCGCACCACACCGCGCCATGCGCGGCGCCGCTCGCGTGCTGCAGCGGCTGCACTTCCGCCAGGCCGGCGTGTGCCCGCGCCAGTGCGGCCGGCGTGATGCGGAGCGACAGCGGCGACAGATCGGGCAGCGGCCGCAGTACCTGGTCGAGGCTCTCGGTGCCGCAGATGCCGCATCCGGTGCGGCCCGCCAGCGTGCGCCGCCGTGCCTTCAACCGCTCGAAGGCCGCCGCGGCGATCTCGATCGCCAGCGTGATGCCTGCCGGGCCTTCGTGAACCTCGATCCCATAGCACTGCGCCGGCGTCGCGATGCCCTCGCTGAACGAAAAGCCGATCGCGAAGTCGTGCAGGTCGGCCGGCGTGGCCAGCATCACCGCATGCGAGATGCCGTTGTATTCGAAGGCGATCGGCACTTCGCAGGCGACGTCCGCCGCCGCTACCGAGACCGCGCTCGCCACCCAGCGTTGCACGGGTCGCAGTTCGCTCGCCACCGCCGCCGGGA
>JAHEDN010000360.1 GCA_024641225.1 Burkholderiales bacterium
CGCCATTCCAGTCGCTCTGCCGATGGTGCTGTCGGTGACGATGGCGGTCGGCGCCGAGAAGCTGGCACGGATGCGGGCGATCGTCTCGCGCCTGGTGGCTATCGAGGAACTGGCCGGCGCCGACATGCTGTGTGCCGACAAGACCGGCACCCTTACGCAAAACAAGCTTAAGGTCGGTGATCCGCTGCCGGCGCCGGGCGTGGGCACCGACGAGTTGCTCGTGGCGGCGGCGCTCGCCTCCAACGCGGACGATGCCGACGCGATCGACGCGGCCGTGCTGGCTCGCGCCAGGCAGGTGACCGACGAGGGTGCGCACCGGGTCGTCTCGTTCACGCCGTTCGATCCGGTGCGCAAGCGCACGGAGGCGCAAGTCGAGGTCGCCGGGCGCCGCATCGTGGTCAGCAAAGGGGCGCCCCAGGTGATCGTCGACCTGGCCGCTCCAGACGAAGAGACCCGCAAGGCCATCGACTCCACCGTCGAACACCTCGCTCAGCACGGCCAGCGCACCATCGCCGTGTCACGCCAGCAGGACGGCCGGTGGCAGTACCTTGGGCTGCTGCCGGTCTTCGACCCGCCGCGAGAGGACTCGGCTGCGGTGATCGAGCGCGCGCGTCAGATGGGCCTGCAGGTGAAGATGATCACGGGCGACCACGATGCCATCGCGCGGCAGATCGCCGGCGAGCTCGGCATCGGCAGGCAAATCGCCTCCGCCGGCGAGCTGTTCGCCGCCGGCAGCGAACGCGAAGTGACGCAGCGAATCGAGGCCGCTGCAGGCGTGGCGCGCGTGTTCCCCGAGCACAAGTTCAGGATCGTCAAGGCGCTGCAGGACGAAGGCCACATCGTCGCCATGACCGGCGACGGCGTAAACGACGCGCCGGCGCTGAAGCAGGCGGACGTCGGCATCGCGGTCAGCGGTGCCACCGACGCGGCGCGCGCCGCCGCCGATCTGGTGCTGACGGCGCCGGGGCTTTCGGTGATCACCGCGGCAATCGAGGAGGCGCGGCGCATCTTCGAACGGATGACCAGCTACGCCACGTTCCGCATTGCCGAAACCATCCGCGTGCTGCTGTTCATGACGCTGTCGATCGTCGTCTTCGACTTCTATCCGGTCACCGCGGTGATGATCGTGCTGCTGGCGGTCCTGAACGACTTTCCGATCATGATGATCGCCTACGACAACGCACCGGTCGCGCCACGGCCGGTGCGCTGGGACATGCCACGCGTGCTGACCGTGGCCGGGACGCTGGGCGCGACCGGTGTGGCCTCAACGTTCCTGCTGTTCTGGTACGTCGACGCAGTGCTGCACCTGCCGCGTGAGACGATCCAGACGGTGATCTTCCTGAAGCTGCTGGTGGCTGGCCACCTGACGATCTACATCACCCGCAACCAACGCTTCTTCTGGCGGCCGCCGTGGCCGAGCGCGCGCCTGTTCCTCACCTGCGAAGCGACGCAGGTCGCAGGCACGCTAATTGCCGTGTACGGCGTAGCCGTCTCACCGATCGGCTGGAGCTACGCGTTGGCCATCTGGGCCTATGCGCTGGCCTCGATGGTCGTCGGTGGGCTGGCTGCAGCGGGAACACGCCGGCTCCTCGACGAGCGTGCCGTGCACCAAACGCGCTACCTCTCTCGCACTGGTGCATCATTGTCCGGACACCTGCCGTCAGGAAAATGACCCATGCGGTCGCGCCTCGCGGCGCGAAGGCAAGGCCCGGCCTGCACAGACCGTCGCGGTAAAAGATCCATTCCCCGCCATAGCCAGTGACCTGCGCGCGTCAGCGGGAGACGTCCGCATCAGAAGCGCGATCACTCCGCTGCTCCGCGGTCGCGGACCGCGGGCACGGAGTGCCAGGCTTGTTGACCCGCGTCATTCGCTTTCCGCTCTCGCCGAGCGACCATAGGCGCCGATGGGCGACTCGCGATCGCAGACAGGGAAGAAGCACATTGCGGTGCCGGCAGCGTCGGCATCCTCAACGAAAAGGTGGCAGTACGCGCCCGCGTCTAAACCTTCAAACGGTCTTCGGCGACGTTCGAACCGGCAGAGCTTCTCGCGTGGCATGCCCACGCCAACTCGCCGTGGACTTTCCTGGTCCACGGCGACGAGCCGAGCATGCAGGCCTTTGCCGGGCACCTGCAAGGCACCCGGGTCGAGATGCCCGTCCTGCACCAGGAGTTCGAGCTCTGATGAACTGCTTTCAGATGCGCAGCGGTAGCCGGCCATGAAGTTCAAGTCACTGGCTCCGGTCCTGGCCCTGCTGGTCGCGGGCGGCCTCGCCGCTGCCTGGTGGTTTCAGCGCGAAGAGCAGGGTTCATCGGACGTCCTGCGCCTGCATGGCAACGTGGACATCCGCCAGGTCGAGCTGGCATTCAACGGCAACGAGCGAATCGCCCAGGTGCTTGTCCGTGAGGGCGATCGGGTAAGGAAGGACCAACTCATGGCCGTTCTTGAAAGCGAGCGGCTGCAGCAGGCCGTCGCACAAGCGCAGGCGCAGGTCAGCGCCCAGCGGCAGGTCGTTGCGCGCCTGGTCGCCGGTTCGCGGCCGCAGGAAATCCGCAAGGCACGCGCCGATGTCGCCGCCGCGCAGGTCGACGCCCGCAACGCCCGCAGGGCCTACGAGCGCGACCAGGAACTTGCCGCCAGGCGCTTCATTGCCGAGCAGCAGGCCGACAACTCGCGCGCGGCAGCCGAGTCTTCCGAAGCGCGCCTGAACGCCACGCAGGAGGCGCTGCGGCTGCTCGAGGAAGGCTCGCGCAAGGAGGACATCGCCGCGGCACAGGCAACACTCGCAGCTTTCGAGGCAGCGCGGGCATTGGCCGAGCGAAATCTCGCCGACGCCAGTCTGCGCGCACCGGCCGATGGGATCGTCGAGAACCGGATCCTTGAGCCCGGAGACATGGCCTCGCCGCAGAAGGCAGTATTCACCCTCGCGATGACCGAACCCCTGTGGGTGCGCGCCTACGTATCGGAGCCGGATCTCGGCAAAGTGCGTATCGGCGCGGCGGCCGAGATCGCGACCGACAGCTATCCGGACAAGCGCTACCGTGGCTGGATAGGCTTTATCTCGCCGACTGCCGAATTCACGCCGAAAGCGGTGGAGACGCGCGAGATCCGCACGTCTCTCGTCTATCAGGTGCGCGCGTTCGTCTGCGCAGATCTCGATGAGCTGCGGCTAGGGATGCCGGCCACGGTCACGGTTCGTCTCGATCGGCCGCCGCCGGCGGCAGGCGCGGATCCCTGCAAGGAAGGTCAGTGAAGCTGAACGCATGCGCTGCCGCGGCGGAAGCGCGCTTGATGCGGATCGATATTCCAAGCCATTGCACCGCGCTACCGCCGACGCGGCGGGCTCGACGTCACCTGACTCTTGGGCGCCGATCCAGCGGCGCCAAAGCGCGTTCGATCCCTGGCGTCTGAGCCGTCGAGGATGAACGACCGCGAAGCCGCGCCTTTGGTGCTTCAGGCCAGGGCGCTGGGCAAGAGGTTCCGTGCCGGAGCGCGCGAAGTGCAGGCCCTGCGCGATGTGAGTTTCGGTGTGCGCCGCGGGATCGTCGCCGGCCTGGTCGGGCCGGACGGCGCCGGCAAGACGACACTGATGCGACTCGCGGCCGGGCTGCTGGTCCCGGCGTCGGGCGAGATCACCGTGCTCGGCATGGATGCCGGCCGCGATTCACTGCGCGTGCAGGCGGTGCTCGGCTACATGCCCCA
>JAHEDN010000361.1 GCA_024641225.1 Burkholderiales bacterium
CCTACGGCCTGGCCGAAAGACGTGCGGTAACTCGTGCGTATCGATTTGTAAATTGCCGCACCAACGGTTGCTGCGAAGCCTCTTGCGCGCCACGCTGGCCGGCCGCCTCGAGCGCGCCGGCCTTCCCGGTCGTGGGCTCCACCGCCATGCCGTTGCGGCGCGGCGTGATTGTCAATGAAAAGCGTCAATGCGGAGCGGGGACGAACGCGGGAGCCTTTTGATGGGGCTCCGGAAAAGGGGTTCGCGATGAGCGCCAAGATCGTTCTCTTCGACGAGGATGCGCACGCGAAGATCGTGCGCGGAGTCGGTGTCCTCGCCAACGCGGTCAGGGTGACGCTCGGGCCGAAGGCACGGACCGTCGTGCTGCAGCGGCCCTTCGGGCCTCCGATCATCATCAACTCCGGCGTCATCGTCGCGCGCGAGATCGAACTGGAGGACCCGTTCGAGAACATGGGCGCGCAGATGGTGCGCGAGGTCGCCTCGAAGACCTCGGAGGTTGCCGGCGACGGCACCACGACCGCGACGATCCTGGCCCAGTCGATCGTGCTGGAAGGCATGAAGTACGTCGCCGCCGGCATGAACCCGATGGACCTGAAGCGCGGCGTCGACCTGGCGGTTCAGGCCGTCGTCGCGGAGCTCGAAGAGCTCGCGAAGCCGTGCGCGACGCGCACCGAGATCGCGCAGGTGGGTACCATCTCCGCAAACAACGACGCGACCATCGGCGAGCTGATCGCCGACGCGATGGAGAAGGTCGGCAAGGACGGCGTGATCACCGTCGAGGACGGCTCCGGACTGAAGAGCGAACTCGAAGTCGTCGAGGGCATGCGCTTCGACCGGGGCTATCTCTCGCCGTACTTCATCAATGTCGCGGAGAAGCAGCGCGCGGTGCTCGAGGAGCCGTTCATCCTCGTGTGCGACCGCAAGGTCGACCGGATCCAGGATCTGCTGCCGCTTCTTGAGATGGTGGCGAAGTCGGGCAAGCCGCTGCTGGTCATCGCCGAGGAAGTCGAGGGCGAAGCACTGGCCGCGCTGGTCGTCAATTCGCTGCGCGGCGTGCTCAAGGCCTGCGCGGTCAAGGCGCCCGGTTTCGGCGACGCGCGCAAGGCGATGCTGCAGGACATCGCGGTGCTGACGGGTGCGAAGCCGATCAGCGAGGAGATCGGCCTTTCGCTCGAGAAGGCGCAGCTCGAGGACCTGGGCAGCGCAAAGCGCGTGGAGATTGACAAGGACGACACCACGATCATCGGCGGCGCGGGCCAACCCGGGGAGATCGAGGCCCGCGTCGCCAGCCTGCGGCAGGCGGTCAAGGACGCGAGCAGCGACTACGACCGCGAGAAGCTGCAGGAGCGGGTGGCGAAGCTGGCCGGGGGCGTCGCGGTGGTGAAGGTGGGAGCGGCCACCGAGACCGAAATGAAGGAGCGCAAGTCGCGGGTGGAGGACGCGCTGCACGCGACCCGTGCCGCGGTCGAGGAGGGCATCCTGCCCGGCGGCGGCGTGGCGCTTCTGCGCGCGCGCGTCGCGCTCGAACCGATGCGGGGCGAGAACCTCGACCAGGCGGCCGGCATCAAGATCGTGGCACGCGCGCTCGAGGAGCCGCTGCGCCAGATCGTCGTCAACGCCGGCGCCGAGGCCTCGGTGGTGCTCGACCAGGTGGTCGCCGGCAGCGGCGCGTTCGGCTACAACGCCGCCAATGGCGCCTATGGTGACCTGATGGAGATGGGCGTGCTCGATCCCTGCAAGGTCACGCGGACCGCGCTGCAGAACGCCGCGTCGATCGCGGGGCTGATCCTGACCACCGCGTGCATCGTGGCGTCGAAGCCGCAGGCGGCCGGCGCCGGGCAGATGCCGCAGCCGGAGATGTGATCGCGCGCGTCACAGGCGTGTTCAACACGACCGTGGCCAGTGCGGTCGCGGTCGGACGCCTCGCGCGCCTTCGCGCGTGCGAGTCGCTGCGCGCGCAGGTGGGGGCGGAACTCGCGGCGCCGGATGTCGCGGCGCCGGATTGACAGCCATTGCGCCCTGCTTCTACAGTCGCCCGATCATGTCGCCGGCCGGCGTTCGGTAGACTGCGTATCGGTATCGATGGCTGACCCGGAGGGCTTCGAGTGCGACTTCATTCAAGCGTGTGCTGCACGATTGCCGTTCTGGCGTCGCTTCTCCACTCGTCCGCGGCTTCGGCGCGGGACTTGGTTCCGACGGTGACCTTCGTCGACGGAAGAAGCACGATCGTCTCGGGCGCGAACGGATACCTGCCGGCGGCCGGTGTGCGCCTGCGCCAATGCGACATCCTGCGCACCGGGCCGCAGGCGCTGGTGCAGGTCGAACTCGAAGACGGGGGCGTGACCTTGCTGGGTCCCGACAGCCGTGTACTTTTCGATCTGCCCTTTGCGGGCGAACCAGTGGTCGGGCCGAATTTTCTGCTGTCGGGCTGGGCGAAGGTCACGGTGCCGAAGCGAGAGAATGCGCCCGCGCACCGCATCAATACGCCGTACTTCGATCTGGTGATCGATTCCGGTATCGCGGTGATACGCATTGCCGAAGATCGCGGGCAGTTCTTCCTGGAGCAGGGCGGCGCGGTCGCGCTGGTGTCCTCGGGACGTACTGTCGCCCGGGTTCCGGTCGCCGCCGGCCAAACCTACTCCCGAAAGTCGAAACAGGAACCTGGAGCGGTGACCAAGGGCGTCGAAGCTACGCTGGCCAGCAGCCTCCCCCGCACGCTGCGCGACACCTTGCCTTCGATGCTCGCGAAATCGAAGGCACTCGATGTGCAGCCGAAACCTGCTCCGGATCACAACCAGGCGGACGCTGCGGAGTTGCAGAAGTCCTTTCCGCAGCTTCAGCCCTGCTTCGCCGACGACACGGTTCGCCGCGCGCAGGAAGCGCTGGAACGCAATGGATTCGGCGTCGGCCCGATCGACGGCGTTCTCGGTCCCCGCACTCAGACGGCGCTGCGCGAGTTTCAGCAGCAGCGTGGGATGACTCGATCAGGCGAATTGGACGTGGAAACGCTGAAGGCGCTCGGCGTTGCGGTTCGGCGCTGATCCACCTGGCGCTGCCCGGCGCGAACGCGTAAGCGCGCGCCGCGCTCGCCTTCTTCGATGCACCTGGAATCCGGCGGAAGCTGCGCGGGCGGTGCGAACTGTCCTACTGCGGGCGCCTGCGTCGCAGGTGTGAAGGTCCGCGTCACTCGCCAGCGTATGGTCGGAAGAACGCCCGACACGGTGGCGCGGACATAGCAGCCGGAGTAACGTCCGGTCGCCCGCGCCCTCCGTGGGGGCCGACGACCGATGCAGGGTGGGGTGCGGGCATTCCCGTTACAATCCGGCCTGCCGTCTTGCGGCATGGCCGTCACGCCCGGTCGGCGCCCTTGCGTCGGTTCGCGCGAACTGCTGACCGGACACCTGCCGATCGGAAGATCTCGATTGACGCAGGGTGCCGTCTGAATCCAGGCGTGTGCCGATTGCCCAAAGACTTTCCGTTCGAACCCTTTTCCAGGAGCCGAGTATGTATCGACTGTTTCGTTTCGCAACTTTCGCACTTGCGCTGTTGCTCGCCGCCGGCTGCGCCAGCCTGCCTGCCGGTGACGGCTCGACGCTCGCAAAGATCAAGCAGAGAGGCCAGCTGATCCTCGGCACGTCCGGCAACATGCCGGCGATGTCCATGGCCGACGCTTCCGGCAAGGTGACGGGCTTCGA
>JAHEDN010000024.1 GCA_024641225.1 Burkholderiales bacterium
CGTCAGGCCCTGGTTGATGTCGCTTTCCTTGCCAAGCGTCGAGGCCGGGAACACCTCGACCGTGTAGCGGTTGCTGGTCCGCTTGGCGATCTCATCGGCCGCCCATAGCGCAGCGGTGTGATACGGCTCGGACACCTCGTAGACGTGGGCGAACTTCAGCTTGGTCTGCGCCTGCGCCAGGCCGGCGCTCAATGCGAGCGCGGCGAACGTTGCAATCAACTTCGACTTCATCGTGCCTCTCCTTCGTCTTCGATGCGCTTTGGCGTCGTCCCGGCGAGGGCCGGGACCCAATGTGCAGCGCTCAAGAATTGGGCCCCGGTCTGCACCGGGGCGACGAGCCCTCACTTCCCTACATCACCGCCCCCACCTGCCAGGGAACGAATTCCTGCTGTCCGTATCCGAACGACTCGCTCTTTGACTTCTGGCCCGATGCGGTCGCCAGGATCATCTCGAAAATCCGCTCGCCTACGGTCTCGATCGTGGCCCTTCCGTCCGCGATCTCGCCGCAATTGATGTCGATGTCCTCTTCCTGACGCTGCCACAGTTCGCTATTGGTCGACAGTTTGAGCGACGGCGACGGCGCGCATCCGTAGGCCGAGCCCCGCCCGGTGGTGAACACGATCATGTTCGCGCCACCGGCCACCTGGCCCGTGGCGGAGACCGGATCGTATCCCGGCGTGTCCATGAAGACGAAGCCCTTTGAGGTGACCGGCTGCGCATACTCGTAGACATCGACCAGGTTGGTCGTTCCGCCCTTGGCCACGGCACCGAGCGACTTCTCGAGGATCGTGGTCAGGCCTCCGGCCTTGTTTCCCGGCGACGGGTTGTTGTTCATCTCGCCGCGGTTGCGCGCCGTGTAGTCCTCCCACCATTTGATCCGGGCGACCAGCTTCTCGCCGACCTCGCGCGACACGGCGCGCCGCGTCAGCAGGTGTTCGGCACCGTAGATCTCGGGCGTCTCCGACAGGATCGCCGTGCCACCCTGCGCGACGAGCCGGTCGACCGCATCGCCGAGCGCCGGGTTGGCCGTGATGCCCGAGTAGCCGTCCGACCCGCCACACTGCAACCCGAGCATCAGGTGGCTGGCCGGCACTTCGCTGCGCGTGACGCGATTCACTGCCGGCAGCATCTCGCGGACCAGCGCCACGCCGCGGGCGATGGCCTTGGCCGTGCCGCCGACGTCCTGCATGTTGTAGGTGCGCAGGCGGTCGCCCTCGTTCAGGCTCTCGGCGCCCAGCAGCGCAGTGATCTGGTTCGCCTCGCAACCGAGGCCGATCACCAGCACGGCGCCGAAGTTGGCGTGCCTGGCGTAGCCGCCGAGGGTGCGGCGCAGCACCGTCATGGCATCGCCCATGTCCATGCCGCAGCCGGTGCCGTGGGTGAGCGCGACCACGCCGTCGACGCTCCGAAAGTCAGCCAGCGCCTGCGGAAACACGTCGCGGCGGAACTGATCGGCGATGGCGCGCACCACGGTGGCCGAACAGTTCACGCTCGACAGGATGCCGATGTAGTTGCGCGTGGCCACCCGGCCGTCGTCTCGCACGATGCCGCGGAACGTGCGCGGCGCCGGCACGTACGCGGTCGGCTTCACGTCGGCGCAGAACGCGTAGTCGCGGGCAAACGCGCCATGCTCGGCCCCGATGCCCATGTTGTGCAGATGAACGTGCTCGCCGGCTTTGATGTCGCGACTGGCAAAACCGATGATCTGGTTGTAGCGGCGCACCGGATCGCCCTTGCGCACCGCGCGCACTGCAAGCTTGTGGCCAGGCGGCACGAGGCCGGAAACGGCGACGTTCTCCTCGGCGATCCGGCTGCCCGAGACGAGCTGCCGGCGCGCGATCACGACGTCGTCGTTCCGGTGAAGCCGCAGCACCGGGCTGACGGCGGGTTCGGAAATGGCGGCGGACATGGCCTTCCTCACATGAACAGTTTCGGCAACCAGAGGCTGATCGACGGCACGTAGGTGACAAGTGCCAGGCTCACCAGAAGCGGCAGCAGCCAGGGCAGGATCGCCATCGTCGTGCGCTCGAACGACAGCTTGGACACGCGGGCCAGCACGAACAGCACGAGCCCCATCGGCGGATGCAGCAGGCCGATCATCAGGTTGAGCACCATGATCAGCCCGAAGTGCACCGGGTCGATTCCCAGGTGCTGCACGATGGGCAGCAGCACCGGCACGAGGATCGTGATCGCCGCCGTCGGCTCGAGGAAGCAGCCGACGAAAAGCATCAGTCCATTGGCCAGCAACAGGAACACCCACGGCTCCTGGGTGAATCCGAGCACCCAGGCGGCGATCGCCTCGGTGGTGCGCGTGACGGTCAGCATCCAGCCGAAAATCGATGCCGCGGCGACGATCAGCAGGACCGTCGACGTCGTTTCGATCGTTTCCATCGACACCTTGACCAGCATCCTCCACGACAGCGTCCGGTACCAGACCAGGCCGAGGAACAGCGACCAGACACAGGCGGCGATCGCGCCCTCGGTTGCCGTGAACACTCCGGCGGTCATGCCGCCGATCAGCAGCACCGGCGTGAGGATCGGCAGCACGGCCTCGAAGCCGAACACTTTGTCGGCGACCAGCAGCACCGCTAGTGCTGTAGCGACTGCCAGGGTCGGCTGCACGCCGGCTTCGGTCGCCGCCCAGATGACGACCGGGAATGCAGCGACGATCGCCAACTCGACCAGTGCCTTGATCAGGCGCCCCCAATGAAACCTGATGTCGCCGCCCCAGCCGTTCTTGTGCGCGAAATAGGCGACCGTGCCCATCATCAGCCCGGACATCACAACGCCCGGCACCAGCCCGGCAAGGAACAGCGCGCCGACCGAAACATTGGCGAACATGCCGTAGATCACGAACGGGAGCGACGGTGGAATGATCGGCCCCAGCGTGGCGGAGGCGGCGGTGACGCCGACGGCAAACTCCGTCGAATAGCCGTGATCCTTCATCGCCTTGATCTCGATTGTGCCCAGCCCGGCGGCATCGGCGATCGCCGTGCCCGACATGCCGGCGAAGATCACCGAGCCCACCACGTTGACGTGACCGAGTCCCCCCTTGAGCCATCCGACCAGTGCCAGCGCGAAATTGAAGATCCGATTGGTGATGCCGGCCGAGTTCATCAGGTTGCCGGCAAGGATGAAGAACGGCACCGCCAGCAGCGGGAACGAGTCGATGCCGTTGACCATGCGGTGAATCACCACGAAGTCGGGCACGGTGCCGCTGACCATCACGTAGATCAGTGAAGCACCGGCCATCGCGATGGCCACCGGCACCCCTGATCCCATCAGGCCGAGGAACAGCAGCTTGAATCCGGTCGGCCCCATCAGTGAATCTCCAGCAGTTCGGGGCGCTCGAGCACCGAAGCGCCGCGCCGGAAATTGGCAATGGCCACCTGAACCGCGCGGAACGTCATCAGCACGAAGCCGAACAGCACCACGCTGTAGACGATGCCGATCGGCCAGTCGATGATCGACATCTGCTGGCCGCCGATAAGCTGGATGAGTTTCCAGGTGAGCCACACCGCGTAGCCGAAGAAAGCGATGCGAAACAGGTCGACCAGCGTCGACATGACGCGCATCAGCGGCCGCGGCAGGATGCGATAAAAGAAGTCGACCTGCACGTGATTGTTCTTGCGCACGCAGATGGCCGCACCGATGAACACGGTGCAGATCAGCAGGTAGCGGGCAATCTCCTCGGTCCACGACGCCGAATCGTTCAGCGCATAGCGGGTGAAGAACTGGTGGAAGATGACCAGCGCCAAAGCCCAGAAGAAGGCGAAGGCGAGCCAGTCTTCGGAGCGGTAAATCGACAGGTCGATCGGCGCATCGGTGACGTGGAAATGCCCCTCGGCATCCATCACCGGGCCAAGCGCATCGACCTCCGACGACGCCCCGCCCTTAGTTCTCCCGCTGTCTGCTCCCATTGCCCCTCCGCCGTCCTTCATCACCGCCTACTTGCCGAAACTGCGCTTGAAGCGGCTGCTGGAATGCAGCAGGTGCCGCTTCATCGCCGCGCGCGCAGCGGCAGGATTGTGCGCCTCGATCGCATCGACAACCGCCTGGTGCTCGTCGATGGCGGCGCTCCACAGCGCCGGCGTGTCGAAATGATGCTCGAGCTGCAGGAACAGCGGGCCGGTGCGCTGCGCCCACAGCGTCTGCACGACCAGCGCGAGCGCGCTGTTGCCGCTTGCCTCGGCGATGCGCAGGTGGAACAGGTGGTCGCCGTCGAGGGGCACGACGAGCTTGCGGCGGTCGCGGCTCATCGAGGCCAGCGCCGCCTTCATCTGCCTGACCTGGGCGGGCGTCGCATTGCGCGCCGCCAGCGCCGCGCATTCGGACTCGACGAGCCGTCGCGCGTCGATCAGCTCGAACGGCCCCGAGTCCGGTGGCAGCACCGGGCGGCGGGCCGCCATGCGCCGCGCATCGTCTACGTAGACGCCGGAGCCGACCCGCACCTCGACGAAGCCCTCGACCTCGAGCGCGATCAGCGCCTCGCGTACCGATGGGCGGCTGACGCCCAGCTTCGCGGCCAGGTCACGCTCCGGCGGCAGCCGCGCGCCGGGGCGGTATTCGCCGCGACGGATCAGCGCCGCGATCTGGTCGGCAATCTGCCGGTACAGTCGGCGCGGTTCGACGGCTTTGATCGGCATGCGCAGCCTGTTGAGGGATGGCGTCGCGGAAACTGAAGCGGCACCGCGCGATGGACAAGGCCGGCGGGCGGCACTTAGACTGCACCACTGGTAAAGTGGTCAGGCCAATTTCGCGGCCAGCTTCACACGGTCGCCCGGCGGTGTCAAGGCGCGCCACGCCAGAGCAGGACGACAGCGGGGAGGGGAAATCATGAGCGGCCGACTGGCGGGCAAGACCGCCCTGATCACTGCGGCGGCGCAAGGCATGGGCCGCGCCGGCGCGCTGGCCTTCGCGCGCGAGGGTGCGCGGGTCATCGCCACCGACGTCAACGAGGCGCTTCTGGGCGACCTCGCCGGCCGGCCGGGCATCACGACGTCGCCGCTGGACATGCTCGACGACCAGGCGGTGCTGGCGTTCGTCGAAAGGACCGGCGCGGTGGACATCCTGTTCAACTGCGCCGGCTGGGTGCACCAAGGCTCGATTCTCGACTGTTCGATCGACGACTGGGACCGCAGCTTCGACCTGAATGTGCGCAGCATGTTCGTCATGACCCGTGCGCTGCTGCCGAAGATGGTCGCCGCCGGCGGCGGGGTGATCCTGAACATGGCCTCCGTGGTCGGCGCGAACAAAGCGGTGCCGAACCGGCTTGCCTATACCGCGAGCAAAGCCGCCGTGGCCGGCTTCACGCGCGCGCTGGCGGCCGATCATGTGCGGCAGAACATTCGCGTGAACTGCGTCTGCCCCGGGACGGTCGACACGCCGTCGCTGGGCGATCGCATCAGTGCCTTTGCCGATCCAGCGCAGGCGCGCAAGGACTTTGTCGCCCGCCAGCCGATGGGCCGGCTGGCCACTGCGGAAGAAATGGCCGAGACATTCGTTTATCTTGTGTCCGATGAATCGTCGTTCATGACCGGGCAGGCGATCTTCGTCGACGGCGGTATGAGTCTCTGATTGAATCCATCCCACTTTTTCGGGAGATGCCATGAAACTGCTGCGCTATGGCCCGTCGGGCCGCGAAAAACCGGGACTGCTCGACGCAGACGGTCGCATTCGCGACCTGTCCAGCATCGTCAGCAACATTGACTCCGGTGTGCTCGCTCCGAGCCGCCTGGCGCACTTGCGGGGCTTCGACCCGGCCAAGCTGCCGAAGGTAGCGGGCACGCCGCGGCTGGGCGTGCCTTACACGGGGATCGGCAAATTCATCGCGATCGGGCTGAACTACTCCGACCACGCGGCCGAGTCCGGCATGCCCGTTCCCGCGGAACCGATCGTGTTCATGAAGGCAACCACCTGCATCACCGGGCCGAACGACGGCATCACACTGCCGAAGGGCTCGACCAAGACCGACTGGGAAGTCGAACTCGGCGTGGTGATCGGCACCAAGGCACAGTACGTCGACAAGGCCGATGCCCTGCGTCACGTGGCCGGCTACTGCGTCGTCGACGACATCTCGGAACGCAACTTCCAGCTCGAGCGCGGCAGCCAGTGGGACAAGGGCAAGGGCTGCGACACCTTCGGCCCGATCGGGCCATACCTGGTCACCACCGACGAGATCACCGATCCGCAGAATCTCGAACTGTGGCTCAACGTCAACGGCGAGAAGCGGCAGCGCGGCAACACGAAAACGATGGTGTTCGGCGTCGCCCATCTGGTCAGCTACATCAGCCAGTTCATGACGCTGATGCCGGGCGACATCATCACCACCGGCACACCGCCCGGCGTCGGCATGGGCATGAAGCCGCAGGAGTACCTGAAGGCCGGCGACGTGGTCACGCTCGGCATCCACGGGCTCGGCGAACAGCGCCAGCGCGTGGTGGCCTGGTCCGGGCGCTGAAGCGCTGCCGGCGCGACCCGCGTGAGCTTCGCCGCGGACATGCTCGCCGGCCTCCACAGGCGGCATCGGATTGACCTTGCCGGCCGAACGTGGCTCGCTTGCAGCGCCGAAGCGCGAACGTCGCGCCGGTCTCACCCGGAATCGACGAGATGATCGAAGACCTCGCTGACAAAGTAGTACTGATCACGGGTGCCAGCAGCGGTATCGGCGCCGCTGTCGCGCGCGCATTCGGCGCCAACCGCGCCCGGGTGGTTGTTCACTACAACAAGAACGCCACCGCTGCGCAGCAGGTCGCGTCCGACATCGCCGCCAGCGGCGGCGAGGCGGTCACGGCGCAGGGCGATGCAACCGACACGCAGGCGCTGCTCGCCGTTGTCGATCGCGCGATGGAGGCTTTCGGCCGGATCGACGTGCTGGTCAACAACGCTGGCGACATGGTCCGCCGGGTGCAGATTGCCGACCTGACGGACGCGGACTTCGAGCACATGCTGCGGCTGAACGTTCTGTCGATGCTGACGATGTGCCGCGCTTGCCTGCCGCACTTCCGCCGCCAGGGCACGGGCAACATCATCAACGTCACATCGGTCTCGGCGCGCCACGGCGGCGGACCGGGCGCCGTCTTGTACGCCGGCTCGAAGGGTTTCGTCAGCACTGCCACGCGCGGGCTGGCCAAGGAACTCGTCGGCGACGGCATCCGCGTCAACGCGGTGGCGCCGGGCGTGATCGTCACGCCGTTGCACGACCGGCACACGACCGAGCAGCAGCTCGAGTCGTTCAAGGCGACGATCCCGATGGGTCGGCTCGGCACCGCCGACGAGTGCGCCGGCGCGTTTCTGTACCTGGCCTCCGACCGGTTGAGCGGCTACGTTACCGGACAGATCCTCGAGGTCAATGGCGGGCAGTACATGCCCTGACCGGGACGAAGCTTCGCTGCCAGCCGACCCTCAACGCAACGAATGGCCTCCCTCATGTGGTCTCCTCGAACTCTGGCCGTGCCGCTCGTGTTCGCGGCGTCGGTCGCCGGCGGGATCGACGCCGCAGCGCAGACGCCAGCGACGACATATTCGTTCACGCTGACACCGATCCACGAGGGGACGACCAATCTGGATCGAGGCGGCGAAGTGGGCTCCACTACCCTCCTCGCCAATGCAGGGTTTCAGCACCCCTTTTCGCGTCAGTGGGTGATCGGCGGATCGTTGCAGTACGGTCGTGACGACTGGCGTTTCACCAATCCGGTCGCTTTCGGCGGACAGGCACCGTGGGACTCGGTCAACCGCGCTGCCGCGACCGTTTCGACGACTTACGTCTCGGCCGGCGGATGGCGCTGGACGATCGCGCCGCAGGTCGAGTACGCGGCCGAGACGGGCGCGAAGAGCAGCGAATCCTTCGGCTACGGCGGCTTGCTCATGGCCGCCAGGTCCTTAAGCCAGGACCTCACGCTCGGGCTCGGGCTCGGCGCGTTCCGCCGGATTGAAAAGACCACCTACATCCCGCTTCTGATCGTCGACTGGCAGATCACGCCCGACCTTCGCCTCGCCAATCCGTTCAGCGCCGGGCCAGCGGGCGGCGCGGGGCTCGAGCTCTCGTATGCGTTCGCGCCGCGCTGGGAAGTCGGGATCGGCGGCGCCTATAGAAGCTATCGCTTTCGTCTGAGCGAAGACGGCTCCACCCCGAACGGGATCGGCCAGTACCAGTTGACGCCGATCTTTCTGCGCGTGGGCTACAGCGTCGACAAGACCTGGCAGGTTAATTTCTACGCCGGTACGGCGGTCGGCCCGAAAGTTGTGCTCGAGAATGCCTCCGCAGACGAGATCGCCAGCGACAAGCCAGGCTCAACGCCGATCGTCGGCGCAACGATCTCAGCACGCTTCTAGAGCGGCGACGACCTGCCGGGTGAATGCACGTTCGTCCAGCAGCGTGTGGCGATTCCAGTCGCCATGCTCCGCCAACGCATGCGGGGCGAGTCGCGCGTCGCTGTCGTTCTTGATTTCGTCGCGGTGACGCCGGCGTTTGCCTTTACCGCGCCTCCGGCCGGCTGAGCGGCTACGTCACCGCACAGATCGTCGGGTTCAGCAGCGGGCAGTCCATGTCCTGAATCGTGCCTGGGAGTTCAGCGCACCGGCCGCGTGCCCGTGGCGCGCGGTCGCGGCGCAAATCGTTTCTCATTGCGGCTGGAAGCCGCTGGACTTGATGATTCTGGCCCAGGTCTGCGCGTACGCCCGTTCGCGCGCGGCGAGCTGCTGCGGCGGCATGAAGCCGACCGACATGCCCAGACCGGTCAGGCGGTCGCGCACCTCGGGCATGGCAATCACCTTCGCCAGCGCAGCGCCGAACTGGTCGATCACGGGCTGCGGTGTGCCGGCCGGCGCGAAGAAGGCATAGAAAGGCACGTCCTCGAAGCCGGCCAGACCGAGTTCGGCGAAGGTCGGCACGTCGGGCATCGCCGGCTGGCGCGCGCCTCCGAGCACCGCGAGCACGCGCAGCTTGCCCGCCTTGTGGTTCTCGATGAACTCGGGGACCGAACCGATGCCGGCGGGAATCTGGTTGCCGAGCATGTCGCCCATCATCGGGGCGCTGCCGCGGTACGGCGCCGAGACCAGGTCGAGCTTGTACTTCTCGCCGATCACCTTGACCAGGAATTCGGGCACCGAAGCCGGTGCGGGTACGCCAACCGCGGACTTGCTGCCCTGGCCGCGGACCCAGTCCACATACTGGCCGAAGCTCTTTGCCGGCGTGCCTCCCGAGACAGCGAAGGCGTTGACGAAGGTGGCAAAGCCGGCCACCGGAACGAAGTCGTGGGCCGGGTCGAAGCCGGGGTTCTTGACCACCAGCGGCAGGATAGAGATCGTGTGGTCGTGTGAGATGAAGAAGGTGGTGCCGTCCGGCGGCGCGGCCTTCAGCGCCTGTGCCGCCAGCTGCCCTCCCGCACCGGCGCGGTTCTCGACGATCACGTTTGCGCCAAGCGCGTCCTTCAGCTTGTCGGAAAGCAGGCGCGCGATCGAATCCGTGCCGCCGCCCGGCGGGAAGCCGACCAGGATCCTGACCGTCCTGGCGGATTGGGCGAATGCGCCGGCTGAAGCAACGGCGAGTGTGACGGCGAGTGCGCAGCGAAGAAGCAGCGCTCGCCTGCGGACGGGTTGTGGCATGAGACCTCCGGGAAAGCTCCGGCGCGGCGGCCGGCGGCGAAGGCCGAAGTATGCCTTCGGCGTCCGGCGGGCGATCAGGCGCCGGCGCTACTCCTTCACCGCGCCGGTCATGCCCGAGACGTAGTACTCGACGAAGAACGAGTACAGCACGGCCACCGGCAGCGAGCCGAGGAGCGCGCCGGCCATCAGCGAGCCCCAGTGGTAGACGTCGCCCTCGACCAGTTCGGTGATCACGCCGACCGGCACCGTCTTGACCTCAGACGACGAGATGAAGGTCAGCGCGTAGATGAACTCGTTCCAGCTCAGCGTGAAGGCGAAAATGCCGGCCGAGATGAGCCCGGGGACCGCCAGGGGCAGGATGATCTTGATGAGGATCTGCCAGCGCGAGGCGCCGTCGATCAGCGCGCATTCCTCGAGTTCGTACGGAATCGAGCGGAAGTAGCCCATCAGCAGCCAGGTGCAGAACGGGATCAGGAAGGTCGGGTAGGTCAGGATCAGCGCCAGCCGTGTGTCGAAGATGCCGAGCTTGAACACCACCGCGGCCAGGGGGATGAACAGGATCGACGGCGGCACCAGGTAGGCGAGAAACACGCTCATGCCGACGTAGCGCGAGCCATGAAAGCGCAGCCGCTCGATCGCGTACGCGGCAAAAAGGGCGCAGCTGATCGAGATGAAGGTCGACACCACCGACACCAGCATGGTGTTCCACAGCCATTCCGGATACGCGGTCTCGAACAGCAGCTTGTTGATGTGGGCCAGCGTTGGATTGATGACCCAGAACGGATTGCCCTCGCGCGACAGCAGTTCTTCGTTCGGTTTGAAGGTGGTGACCACCATCCAGTAGAAGGGGAACAGCAGCACGAACAGGAACACTGCCAGCGGCACGTAGATCGTGACGACCTTGCGCGGCAACGACACGAGGTAGTTCATGCCGCTCGAATCGACGGCCTCTTCCTTCGTGCCAACGGTCTTCGCGCTCATTTATCGCCACCGCCCTGCTGCCAGGCACGCCTCTGCAGCCCGAAGTAACTGAACATGATCGCCGCGAGCAAGAACGGCACCATCGCCACCGCCAGCGCGGCGCCCTCGCCGAGCGCGCCGCCGGGAATCGCACGCTGGAAGCTGAGCGTAGCCATCAGGTGTGTGGCATTCAGCGGACCTCCTCGCGTCAGCACGTAGATCAGCTGGAAGTCGGTGAAGGTGAACAGCACCGAAAAGGTCATCACCACGGCGATGATCGGAGTGAGCAGCGGCAGCGTCACGTAGCGGAACTGCTGCAACGGCGTGGCGCCGTCGATGCTCGCCGCCTCATAGAACGACGGTGAGATCGTCTGCAGGCCGGCGAGCAGGCAGATGGCGACGAAAGGCACGCCGCGCCAGATGTTGGCGGCGATGGTCGAGAAGCGCGCCATCCACGGATCGCCGAGAAAATTGATGTACTCGTCGATCAGGCCGAGTCGTTCCAGGCACCAGCTGATGATCGAGAACTGTGCGTCGTAGATCCACCAGAATGCGATCGCCGACAGCGCCGTGGGCACGATCCATGGCAGCAGCACGATGGCGCGGACGAACGCCTTGAACGGCAGATGCTTGTTCAGCAGCAACGCCAACCACAGCCCAAGCATGAATTTGAAGACGCTGGCGACGATCGTGTAGAAAAACGTGTTGAACACCGAAAGCCGCGTGACCGAGTCGCCCCAGAGATAGACGTAGTTCTCGAGCCCGATCCATTCGCCGCCGCGGCCGACCTTCGTGTCGGTGAAACCGAGCCAGACACCGAGGCCGAGGGGGTAGGTCAGGAACAGCAGCAGCACGACTGCGGCCGGCAGCATGAACAATGCGCCGAGCGCGTTGCGATTACCCTGCAGTCGGTTCAGCAGGCCGGACACGTTGGACCCTGGAGATTGAGGCGCGGCCGGCGCACCGGCGGTCACTGGCAGGCAGTGGCAGCCGATGCGCCTTTCACGTCACGATGAGCGCCGGCACTCAGACCTTGTAATAGCGCTCGGCGCGCTTCTGCGCGCGCTCGGCAGCTTCCTTCGGCGACTTCGAGCCCGATGCGGCCTCGGCCACCATGTTGACGACGATGAAGTCCGCCGCCGCACCGGCCGATGAATAGCCCAGCTTCCCGGCGTAGCCGATCGGACGCATGATCTTCATCGCGTCGCGATACGGCGTGTGCTTCGGATCAACCGTCCAGATCGGGTTCTTCTCGTACGCGACCAGCGGCTGTGTCACGTAGCCGATCGCCGCCTGCATCCACGGGCCGAACTGCTCCTCTTCCATCATGAAGCGGATGAACTCCTTCGCCGCACGCGGATACTTCGTGTGCTTGAAGATCATCTGGTTGAAGAACAGGTTCAGTTCGGTCGGCATTCCTGCCGGTCCGATCGGCATGTTGGCGTGGTTGATGTCGGCAGCCATCTCCTTGATCTTCGGATCGTTGGAATTCTTCGCCGCGTAGTAGATCGAGATGCCGTTGGCGGTGACGCTGCACTGGCTGTCGAGGAACGCCTTGTTGTTGTTCGGGTCGAGCCAGGACAGCGTGCCCGGCACAAAAGTTTCGTAAAGCGCCTTCGCGTACTCCAGCGCCTTGATCGTCTCAGGGCTGTTGATGACGACCTTGTTGTCCTTGTCGACCAGCATGCCGCCGTGCGACCACAGCAGCCAGTGCGTCCACACGTTGCCGTCGCCAGTGGCGTTGCCGAGCGCAAAACCACCCGGCGTGCCCTTTTCCTTCAGCCCCTGCATCAGCTTCAGGAAGCCGGCGGTGTCCTTCGGGAAGCTCGTGAAGCCGGCCGCCTTCATCTGGCTTTCGCGATAAACCATGCAGTTTCCGGCGCAGCCGAGCGGAATGCCGATCCAGTTCTTGCCGTTGGGCCGCAGGTACTGCTCGCACACCGGGTACCAGCCGCCGTACTTCTTGCCGAGATAGTTGGCGAGGTCGGTGACGTCGACAAGCTTTTCCGGATACAGGTTGGCGTCGTCGTGCGTCGACAGGATGATGTCGGGGCCGGCGCCGGTGTTGGCGGTCACCGCTGCCTTCGGACGCACATCCTCCCAGCCTTCGTGGTCGACCCGGACCTCGATGCCGTACTTGTCGCTGAATTTCTTCACATTCGCCATGTAGGCGTCTTCGTCGCCCGCGACGAAGCGCTTCCAGCGCAGCACGCGCAGCTTGGCGCCCTTTTCCGGCTGGTTCGACCACGCCTGCGCATGCACGGCCGGCGCGAACAGCGTCCCGGTCGCGGCTCCTGCGGCTACGGTAGCGGTGGTCTTGATGAATTCCCGGCGTTTGTACTGGCTCATGGTGCCTCCTTGGCGGGTTGAAGAAACCGGTCGAGAACTACGCTGCGATCCGCTGACCGCTCGCGGCATCGAAAAGGTGTGCCTTGCTTGGATCGGGCACGAGGTGAATGTGGTCGCCCGGTCGACAACTGGTCCGGTCGCGCAGCACGACGACGACGTCCGTGCCACCGACCTCGCAATACAGCTGGGTGTCGGCGCCGGTGGGTTCGACGACGATCACTTCTGCCGGCAACCCGGAATCACCGAGACTCAGGTGCTCGGGGCGCGTGCCGAACAGGAGTTTCTGCCCATCACTTGCGGATACGTTCTCGGGCAGCGAAACCGCCAGGCCCTCCCCGAAGCGCAGTTCGGCGGCGCCGTTGGCGCGGCGCACCTCGCCCGAGAGGAAATTCATCGCCGGCGAGCCGATGAATCCGGCGACGAAGGTGTTGACCGGCGTGTCGTACAAGTCGAGGGGCGAACCCGTCTGCTCGACCACGCCGTCCTTCATCACGACGATCTTGTCGGCCATCGTCATCGCCTCGATCTGGTCGTGCGTGACATAGACCGACGTCGTCTTCA
>JAHEDN010000362.1 GCA_024641225.1 Burkholderiales bacterium
GCAAGCAGCTGCAGCGGCACGACGTGCAGGATCGGCGACAGGTCGCCGTAGTGCTCGGGCAGGCGAATGACGTGCACCCCTTCGCTCGAATCGATGCGCGTGTCGGCATCGGCGAAAACATAAAGCTGGCCACCGCGGGCGCGCACTTCCTGCATGTTGCTCTTGAGCTTTTCCAGCAGCGCGTCGTTCGGCGCCACGGTGACCACCGGCATCGCCTCGGTGACCAGCGCCAGCGGCCCGTGCTTCAGTTCCCCGGCCGGATACGCTTCGGCGTGGATGTAGCTGATCTCCTTGAGCTTCAGCGCGCCTTCCAGCGCGATCGGGTAGTGCAGCCCGCGGCCGAGGAACAGTGCGTTCTCCTTGCGGGCGAACGTCTCGCTCCAGGCGATGATGTGCGGTTCCAGCGCCAGCACGCTTTGCACCGCGACCGGCAGGTGGCGCAGGCGGCGGATGGCGGCATGCTCCCGCTCCTGAGACAGTCGCCCCTGCGCCTTGGCGATGGCATTGGCAAGCAGATAAAGCGCGGCCAGCTGCGTGGTGAAGGCCTTGGTCGAGGCCACGCCGATCTCGACGCCGGCACGGGTGATGAACTGCATCGCAGTCTCGCGCACCATGGCACTGGTGGCCACGTTGCAGATCGCCAGCGTGCGGTGCATGTCGAGGCTCTTGGCGTACTTCAGCGCCGCCAGCGTGTCGGCGGTCTCGCCTGACTGCGAAACCACGACCACCAGCGCGTTCGGGTTTGGCACGGAGGTGCGGTAGCGGTACTCGCTGGCGATCTCCACCGCGACCGGCACGCCGGCGATCGACTCGAGCCAGTAGCGCGCCGTATACCCGGCGTAGTAACTCGTGCCGCAGGCCAGGATCAGCACGCCGTCGATGCGCGGCAGCACGTCGGCGGCCGCCTCGCCGAACAGCGCCGGCGAGACCTCGGCGATGTCGTCGATGGTGTCGCCGAGCGCGCGCGGCTGCTCGAAGATCTCCTTCTGCATGAAATGCCGGTACGGGCCGAGTTCGACCACGTTCGAGTGGCCGGAGACCGTGCGCGCCGGCCGCTCGACGGGGCGACCCTCGGCGTCGACGATCCACACCCGCGAAAGCTGCAGGTCGACCACATCGCCCTCTTCGAGATAGATGATGCGGTCGGTGGTACCGGCCAGCGCCAGTGCATCCGAGGCGAGAAAGTTCTCGTTGCGGCCCAGCCCGACCACGAGAGGCGAACCTTTGCGGGCGCCGACCACGCGGTGCGGTTCGTCGCGGCAGAACACCGCGATCGCATAGGCCCCGTGCAACAGCCGGACCGCGCGCTGCACGGCGTCGAAAAGATCGCCCTCGTAAAGCTGGTCGATCAGGTGCGCGATGACCTCGGTGTCGGTCTGGCTGTCGAAGACGTAGCCGGCGGCGATCAGCCTGCGGCGCAGTTCCTCGTAGTTCTCGATGATGCCGTTGTGCACCAGCGCGATCCGCGCGCCTTTCTTCGCCGCCCCCGGCCCCGCGGAGAAATGCGGGTGCGCGTTGTCGGTCGTCGGTGCGCCATGAGTGGCCCAGCGCGTGTGGGCGATTCCGGTGAAGCCGGGCAGCTGCGCAGTCTGTGCATCGAGTTCGGCGACGCGCGACACGCTGCGCGCGCGTTTCAGCTCGCCCTCCGCATGGACCGCCACGCCACAGGAGTCATAGCCGCGGTATTCGAGCCGGCGCAGGCCCTCGACGAGCACCGGAACGATGTTTCTCTGCGCAACCGCGCCGACGATGCCGCACATTCGGGCCTCACTCATTCATGGTATGTCGATGCAGATTACGCTGGCTCACAAGAGATAGGCTTGCAAAGAATGTATCAGTGTGAAAGAAATTTGCATGCAAACCTACTCGCGAAATAATCTTTCGACAAACGGCCGAACTCGGCATCACGAACGGCTTGGCGAGGTCCCGCAAGCCGGCGCCGCCATCCGCACCGGAGCCGGGGCCACGCCTCTCCGATGAAGTCCGCGAAGATCGAACTCGACGCCACCGACCGCCGCCTGCTCACCCTGCTGCAGGCGGACTGCGCGATGACCAACGACGAACTGGCGGCACGCACGCACGTTTCGGCAGCCACCAGCCTGCGTCGCGTGCGCAGGCTCGTCGAGGCGGGCGTGATCGAGCGGCGCATCGCGATCGTCGACCCGGCCGCCGCCGGCGGCGGGATGACCGCGATCGTCGAGGTCACACTCGACGAGCAGTCGGCCGAACAGCTCGATCGCTTCGAGAGCCAGGTGGCGGCCGAAGCCGAGGTGCAGCAGTGCTACCGGGTCGCCTCCGGGCCTGACTTCGTGCTGGTCGTGTTCGTGCCCGACGTGGCCGCCTACCACGCCTTCGCCCACCGCGTGCTCACCGCGCAGGCCAACGTGCGCAACGTGCGCAGCTTCTTCGCGGTGAAACGCAGCAAGTTCGAACCGAAGGTTCCGCTCTAGCTACGCGCAACGCCGCGACTAGACTGCCGGAAAGAGCGAAGGGAGAGCGCATGGCCGCGGCAGAGATCAACAACATGGCAGTGTTCTGCGATTTCGAGAACGTCGCGCTCGGCGTGCAGGACGCCAAGTACGAGAAGTTCTCGATCAAGACGGTGCTGGAGAAGCTGCTCGTCAAGGGCAGCATCGTGGTCAAGAAGGCCTACTGCGACTGGGAGCGCTACAAGAGCTACAAGGCCGGCATGCACGAGGCCGCGTTCGAGCTGATCGAGATCCCGCACGTGCGCCAGAGCGGCAAGAACTCGGCCGACATCCGCATGGTGGTCGATGCGCTCGACCTCTGCTACACGAAGGCGCACGTCGACACGTTCGTCGTCATCAGCGGCGACTCGGACTTCTCGCCTCTGGTGTCCAAGCTGCGCGAGAACAACAAGCGCGTGATCGGCGTCGGCGTGAAGGCCTCGACCTCCGATCTGCTGATCAAGAACTGCGACGAGTTCATCTTCTACGATGACCTCGTGCGCGTGGCGGAAGCGAAGAAGAGCGCGGCGAAGAGGGCGCCGAAGAAGGCAGAAACGAACAAGACCGAGCCGAAGAAGCCGGACAGGCGCAGGAAGGAAGGGAAGGCCGCCGCGCCGACCGAGCCGGCCGTGCCGGAAGTCGCCGAGCCGCCCGCCGACGCCGCCGCGGCACAGCGCCGCCAGGACGCCATCGACCTGGTCCTTGAAACGCTGGAGGAGCTGATCGAGGCGCGCGGCTCGGACGAGCGCATCTACTCGTCGATGGTCAAGCAGGCGCTGAAGCGCCGCCGGCCCGAGTTCAACGAGAGCTACCACGGCTACAAGGGATTCGCCGCCCTGCTCGACGACATGGTCGCGCGCGGCCTGCTGGTGGTCACCAAGGACGAGAAGACGGGCCAGCACCTGGTGCGGCTGCCGGCTGCCGGCCCGGCGACCAGCTGATTCGGCCGCGAACGAGGCGGACCATGCGACAGGATCGCCGCTTTCCGAACCTGTTCATCGTCGATCACCCGCTGGTGCAGCACAAGCTCAGCCACATGCGCGACCGCTCGACCTCGACGCGCACGTTCCGCGAGCTGCTGCGCGAAATCACGCTGCTGCTCGGCTATGAGGTCACCCGCGGCCTGCCACTGACCACGCGGCGCATCGAAACGCCACTCACAGCGATGGACGCGCCGGTGATCGCCGGAAAGAAGCTGGTAATCGTGCCGGTGCTGCGCG